>JAZORV010000279.1:0-3515 GCA_045656785.1 Acutalibacteraceae bacterium
GATAAAGGATAACGAAAAGCTTCTCATTTTGCAGCCTATGTCCTCAGCAGACGTTTTGCGCGAATACCTTTATTCTGAGGGCTTTTCTTTGGAAAAGGAAGAGGCTGTTGAGGATACGGGCCGCGTTTATTCGGTTATAACTGCCCGATATTCGGGAGCTTCTTATAAGCCGCGCCTTTCAGAAATATTTATCGGAAAATTAGAGCCGGATTCTTCTTCTGCCGCAGATAGATATATCGAGCTTCAGTATATGAGGGTTAAAAACTGCGCCGAAAGCCTTAAAGAGGTTGAAAGAAAGAGGGAGGAATACCTCCTCAATTTCGAGGCAGAGCAGGAAATAAAGAAAATTATAGAAAAAAGAAAATAATTAAAAGGGAGGGGAAAAACGATGCCGCTTGACGGAGTGTTTCTTAAAAATTTAACCAATGAAATTTCCGAAAAAGCGATCGGAGCGAGGGTAGAAAAGGTTTTCGAGCCTTCGCGCGAGGAAATCGTTTTGTTGCTTCGCGCCCCTTCTTTTCATGGAAGACTTTTGCTATCTGCGAGAAATGGCGCGGCAAGGCTTGGATTTATTGAGTCTGCGCCCGAAAACCCGAAGGTGGCTCCTATGTTTTGTATGCTCCTTCGCAAATATATCGGCGGAGCTAAAATCACCGAGGTAAAGTCCTTCGGGCTTGAGAGGGTTGTTAAAATCGGATTTCAGGCGCGAAATGAGATGGGGGATGAGATTAACCCTGCTATTTATCTCGAGCTGATAACCGGCGCACCCAATATAATTTTTACGGATGAAAATGGCAAAATCGTTGATAGCCTTAGGCGGTCGGATGTCGAAAAAAACGTCAGAATGATTCAGCCCGGAGCTATCTACACTTTGCCTGAGGGACAAAATAAACTTAATTTATTGGAAGCAACGGTTGATGAAGCTATAGAAAAGCTCGAGCTTTTCAAAGAAAATAAGATTTGGGAGGCTTTGCTCTCGGCATTCGATGGCATTTCTCCCCTCATTGCCCGCGAAATTGCCGCCTATATCGAGCCCGACCTTGATGCAAGGCTGGAGTCTGCCAAGCCCAAAATGCTTAAATGGGGCATCGAAAGGCTCAAAAATGCAATAGAAAACGGAACACCGCATATAATATATAAGGAAAATGGCGAGCCGAGGGATTTCAGCTTTATGCCGATATCCCAATATGGCGAAAAATCGCCGAGCTTTATGAAGGAGTCCTTTTCTTCTGCTCTCGAGGAATTTTATTCCGAAAGGGATTCGAGAGAGAGGATAAGGCAGCAGTCTCAAGATATTTTAAAGCTATTAACGGTTTTATCGAGCCGAATTTCGAGAAAGATAAATTATAGAAAAGCTGATCTTAAAAAATGCGAAAAGAAGGAAGAATGTCGCATTTTCGGGGAGCTCATCAAGGCGAATATTTATGCGATTTCGCGCGGAGATTCGAGCGCCGAGGTCATAAATTATTATGATGAAACGGGCGCTACCATAAGAATCCCGCTTGACGTTAAATTAAGTCCGCAGGAAAATGCTCAGAAATATTTTAAGGATTATAAAAAATTCTGCGCCGCCGAAAGTATGCTCGAGGAATTGCTCCAAAATGCCGAAGAGGAGCTCAAATATATCGAATCGGTTTTCGAAGCCTTAAGCCGAGCCGAAACGAGTGAGGACCTTCTTTCTATCAGGCAGGAGCTCGAAAAAGAGGGCTATATCAGAGCCTCGAGAGGAAAGCAAAAAGCGGCGGCTTCAAAGCCGATGCGCTTTATTCTCTCAAGCGGAGCAGAGCTTTTAGTTGGCAAGAATAATACCCAAAACGATGAGCTTACTTTAAGAACGGCGGGCAAAAATGACATTTGGTTTCATACAAAAAATATCCACGGATCCCATGCGATTTTGTTTTCCGAAAGCCCAACGGATGAGGATATAATCGAATCGGCAGAGATAGCGGCTTATTATTCCAAGGCAAAAGATTCGAGCTCTGTGGCGGTTGATTATACCCCCGCAAGATACGTTAAAAAACCACAGGGCGCAAGACCCGGAATGGTTATTTATACAACAAATAAAACAGTTTACGTTACTCCAAGCGAAGAATCAGTTAAAATGAAGAAAGGGTGAAAAATATGAAGATCGGAATTTCCTCGGCGAGTCTTTATCCCGAGTTGCTTGAGGATTCTCTCAGAATAGTCGGCGAAAACGGAATAAAGAAGACCGAAGTGTTTGTTAATACGTTTAGCGAAATCGAGCCGAATTTTATTTCCGAGCTTCGTGCAATAAAGGCGCATTATGGAATTGATATCGTGTCTTTTCATCCCTTCACCTCGGGGCTTGAGCATTACTTGCTCTTTGGAAACTATCAGCGAAGATATCGTGATAGCTTCGAATTTTATACCCGATATTTTAATGCCGCAGCCGAGCTTGGCGCACATATATTTGTGCTTCATGGCGATAAGATAGGCTCAAAGCTCTCTTCGGAGGGTTATTGCGACCGCTTCCTTCGGCTGAGCGAGGTTGCCTCTCGCGAGGGAGTTATATTAACTCAGGAAAACGTAAATAAGCACCGCGCGAGTGACCCCGAATTTATTAGAATGATGATAAAAAATCTCGGAAACCGCGCGATGTTCACCTTCGATGTCAAGCAAGCAGTCCGTTCGGGGCATTCTCCTTGGGAGGTTTATGATGCGATGCGCGGCCATATCGCCCACATCCATTTGAGCGACCACAATTCCGAGAGCGATTGTCTGCTTCCGGGTAAGGGCGAGTTTAATTTCAAAAAGCTTTTCAGAATAGCCGAAGCCGATGGATTTGACGGTTCTGCGCTTATAGAGGTTTATAGCAACGCCTTCAGAATGGAAAGGGAGCTTTTCGAATCCTGCCGATTTTTAGAAAAGGAATTGGAAGAGTTGTATTAAAAAAACGAACAAAGCCGAGAAGCTTATGCTTCCTCGGCTTTGTTTATTTGCTGTGTTATGCCTTCTGCTTGGTTTTCCGATAAGAAGGAGAGACTTTATTTTGGTCGATTACCACATATAGGGCAATAAGCAAGAGCTTTTTTGTTTTTAAAACCACATTCACTGCATAACCAAGCTTCATCAGAGTTTTCTTCTGTGCCTGTGAATTTAATCTTTTTGTTATTAAGTTTAGTTGCTTTTTGAACTGGAATATGTTCTGCAATGTAGCAAGTTTTATCCACAAGCTCGCCCCATGAATATAAAAACCAAGACAAAACAAAAGAAACGATTGGGCCAAAAAACGCAATCAAAAAACCATATAGTATCGTTGGTTGAGCGCTTCCTCTAAAGAAGACAGGACCTTTTGATATTATAAAGAGGCCGAAAATTATAGCGGCAATAGCTTCTATGATGAAAGTAAAAATAGCAAGGACTTTGATTTTCTTTCCTATGTTTTCATAAAGTTGTTCTAACATGATATTTCTCCTTTTTATAAAAGCTTCTCAAGTTTTTCGCAAACATCAGGAATATCCTGAGTTATCGTTTGGTAAACTATATCAAACTCG
>JAZORV010000280.1:0-1767 GCA_045656785.1 Acutalibacteraceae bacterium
AATGAAGATTTTATCAATGAAAAAGGCATAGGTGTTGGAGATAAAATCATTGTTAGAAAAGCAGGGGATATAATACCTGAAGTGGTTTCTGTTAAAGAGCATTTAGCTGATAAGTTTTATAAAATGCCGGAAACTTGCCCATCTTGTGGTGCAAAAGTTGCAAGAATTGATGGAGAAGCAGCAATCAGATGCGATAATCCTTCTTGCCCGGCTCAGCTTCTTAAAAATCTCACTCACTTTGCTTCTCGCGATGCTATGGATATCGAAGGTTTAGGCCCTTCTATTATTGAACTTTTGGTAGAGGAAGGTTTAATTAAGAGCCCTGTTGATATTTATAAATTAAAAAAAGAAGATTTAATTACTCTTGAACGTTTTGCGGATAAATCTGCTGAAAATCTTATAAACGCTATTGAGAAATCAAAGGAAAATGAGTTTTATAGATTTATTTTTGGTTTAGGGATAAGGCATATTGGAGCGAAAGCTTCAAAGCTTATATGCGATAACTTTAAAAATATTGAGAATATCAAGAATGCATCTTTGGATGATATTTCAAGTATTGATGGAATCGGAGATATTTTAGCGCAGAGCATAATCGATTTCTTTTCAAAAATTGAGAATATCGAGCTTATAGATGCTTTTAAAGATATTGGTATAAATATGACTGCTGAAGATAATAGTGTTGATAACCGCTTTGAGGGCATGACCTTTGTTTTGACGGGAACACTCGATGGAATGACTAGGGATGAAGCCTCCGAAATGATCGAAAAAAGAGGTGGAAAGACCTCCTCCGGCGTTTCAAAGAAAACGACATTTGTTTTAGCGGGAGAAGCTGCAGGAAGCAAACTCACTAAAGCTCAAGCTCTTGGCGTTAATATAATCAATCTTAATGAATTTTTAGAAATGCTTAAATAGTTTAAAGCCTCGGATTTCCGAGGCTTTTTCTTATAAAATTATGCAAATAAGTCCGCTGCAACCTTCGTTTATCAGGCGCTCAAGAGTTTCTTGTAATCTAAGCCTTGCATCATCAGGCATTTTTGATAATTTTGCATGTAATCCTTCGTTAACAAGTTCGTTGAGCGATTTTCCGAAAATATTTGAATCCCAAATCTTAACGGGATCCTCTTTGAATTCGTCAAGAAGATACATAACAAGGTCTTCGGATTGCTTTTCAGAGCCAACGATAGGATTTACTTCGGTTGTTATATTTGCCTTCATTAGATGAATAGATGGAGCGCTTGCAGAAAGTCTGACACCGTATCTATTGCCTTGCTTCATAATTTCAGGCTCTTCGAGTTTCAGCTCTTCAATAGTCGGCATAACAATACCATATCCTGTTGCTTCAACCTCATCAATCGCGTTTTGGAATCTTTCAAATTTATTTTTAATTTTTGATAATTCTGAGATGTGATTCATAAGATCTTCATCATCTTTTATATCAATTCCGCTGGTCTCGCTCAAAACTTTATAGAAAAGCTCTTCTTGTAAAACCACCTTAATTTCCGAACATCCGCTTCCAAGGTCAATAGAGCTAATATCGCTGAATTCAACGTATTCGTTGCAACTTATAGCGTTTTTTAAATATTCTAATTCTCTAATTTTATTGATGTTTTCACAAGAAGATTTAATCGTTTCTTGTATTTTAGCTTTCAGCCAGTGCTCACTATTCAAAAAGGAAATCCAAGAGGGGAGCTTTATTGCTATTTCTTTTAAAGGAAACTCAAATAAAACCTTTGAGATGATCTCAACAATCTCTTGCTCATTAATATC
>JAZORV010000281.1:0-3546 GCA_045656785.1 Acutalibacteraceae bacterium
TGAAATTCCCGCATTTGTAAAATCGCAGAAGTGCTGAACGTGGCTCATCATCCAATTATGCTCAAAAATATCATAGCATTGTCCACATTCGGTTATCATAACAGGCTTCTTTTTGCAGTTTTCTTTTATGAATTTAAAGTATTTGGTATGGTTTGATATGGAATCGGTTCTATAACGATGGGTCGTGTGCATATCGAGGACGTCCTTATCATCGAAATAATGCATCCATTCCGACTGGGTTTCATCACTTCCCGATTCCTCTGCACCCCAGATCTTTATATGCTCGAGACCTTTTTTATCTATCTCAGCGCGGCAAAGCTCCGCCATTCTTTCCCAATATTCCTTGCGGTCGTGACCAATAACAACGAAATCGCCGAAGGTTATGGCAGCTGCGCCATAGTCAGGCTCATTATAGAAGGTTAAATATTTTATGTTATCATAATTCCTATTATTGATAAGCTCATCGAGAAGCTCGCCGCAGCATCTTGCAAAAGGCTCAAGCTCTTTTGGGGCGGAATTTGAAGGAGATGGGAGATCGGAGAAAGAGAACCATTCTTGAATATCTCTGGAAACCTTCCATCCGAAGTTAAATTCAACCTCTGTTCCTGCCTCCTTGAAAGCATCAAGATATTTATAAACAGACTGCATTTTCTCGGTTTCATAATTAAATCGGCAGGATTCATATTCTTCTCTGGTTTCAAAAATCCAGTCCGGCTGGAACCACATTCTAACAACGTTCGGGCGAACAAGCAAAATTCTTCTCTTTTCGAGTTCCCAATAAGCGTTGTTATATCCGCCACTAATGCTTTCGGGCATAAGCGCCATGGGAAGAACGTTGGCTCCGATGCTCAAATAATCCTCATTGATAACCTCGCCAAAATTAACCTTAGCCGACCTCTTAGCGCAAGCGCAGGAAATCTGGTCTACAAAAGCATTTCCGCATACAGTAACCGAGAAATCTCCGCCTAAAATTTCGGTTTCAACCTCATAAACAAAGCGATCGAGCATAGATTTGGTTTTGATGGCTTTCTTGGAGCCAACAAATACATCCGCCTCCCCTTTTGTTATAACAAGAACCTTATCAATTGTTTCGGATTCGGTTTTAAAGGTGAAGGTTTTCTCCCCCGAAACCTCAATGATTTCATCGTCATCAAAGCAAAGCTCGTCTGTTAAACATTTAGGCTCCATACCCTTGAGTGGGTTTTCACCAAGGATATTTTTAATAAACTGCATTTTCTTAGTATGCTCTTCGTTATATATTCCGATGTTCTCGGGGCGGATAATATCATCTGTTTTGTTTGCCTTATAAAAACGAATGCCAAAGAATCTAAGCCTTCCTTCGGCATTAAAAAGCCAATCGGCATGGTTGCGATCGAAGCTCGGCTTCCAATCATCAGAAACCTTTTCATGGAAGAGCATATTTTCATCATTAAAAAGAGTTTCCTCGCTATCGGAGGCAAAAGCGGCAAAATCGCCGAGGATATAGTTTCCGCCCCTTGTGTGGAAGCTTGAAATAAAGATTTTTTCAACAGAAACTTCCCTTTTCAAATCGAAAATCAAATCCGCGCTATCGCACATAATATCGATATGATCTTTTAAATTATGGTTTGAAACAACAGCCTTTATCGCCTCATCATTTTCAACAACGTTGAGCTTAGTTATTGGCTTTTCGCCCGTTGCCCTATCAATAACCTTCATTTTCGAATCGGCAAGCATATTATAGCCTAAGTCCATTATATTTGAGATAGACAATCTATCCTTCTCTATTTTCTCAATCTTAATTTTGTTCATTTTCATTCTCCTTTTTGATCAAACACTCTCATTTGAAAGGCTCTTTTTCCTTTCAAGGCTATTAAACTACATTTGAAGCCGAAAGTCAACCCAATTTGGAGATTTTTATAGCTTTTTTATAAACAAAGCCAAAGAAAAAACTGCCCTTAACGCAAAAAAGCAAAAGGGGCAGTTTAGCTATTAAAACTGATATTATTTATCGGCGAAAAGACCGATATTAGAAGGCGGTGTTATTATAGCTATGGGCCACTGAGGATGGGGCTTGCGATTCATACGCTCGATAGCGCAGAATTCAGGTCCGTTTTCATTGCCAACGTGGGTTACCCAATGATAGCCATTCATTTTTCCTGCATAAATGCAGATATGTGAGCACCAATCTGAACGGTCATACCAATCGCAAAGAACGATAAGCGAGCCGATGGGAATATCCTCCTCGAGAGTAAGCTGGATATCGTTATTTATACTGCCGCCATCGGTTGCAGAAAAATCAATATATCGCGAAAGCCCTGCATCAACCCACTGTTTCCCCGCGATATACCAATCGTTTGCCAAAACCGAGCTATTGGGTTTCGCGAGAGAGGAGGTATCAATTCCTGCAACGTTGGGGAGATAATTAAAATACACATATGTAACATAACTTGCGCAAACAAGACCTGTATTTTCGAAAAAAGAAATATTCGGTTTTCCGTTTTCATCGGTTTCATATCCGCTGGCTCTACCATAGTCATCATAAGTTATATCCGAAAGCCAGCCAAGGCCTTTCTTTTGTGAGCAAAGGATATAATTATCGTATACTCCCCACATAACTCCGCTATTTCGCTGCACGTCGAGCTGATAGCCTGTATATTCGAGGGCATCAAGAAAAACGTTGCTATCGGGGGTCATATCTGAATTGTAATTAAACTTCGGCTTTTCTTCCTCCTTGCTTGAGGTTGCCTCTTCGGAGCTTTCGATGGGTTCTTCGCTTGAAGCCTCTTCTTCACTTGAAGCCTCTTCTTTGCTTGAAACCGTTTCCTCGCTCGAGGTTGCTTCATCGCTTGTTACGGACGCGATTTCGCTCGAGGTTGCAGCTTGACTGCTTATTTTAGAAGAAGCGGCAGGTTTCTTCGGAGCTTCAACCAAATTCGGCCAAACTATAACTCCCGCAACTATAACCGCTATTAATAATAGACTTACCAGGGTTATAACCTTATGTTTAAATAAAAAAACAAGAACAGTATAAAATGCGCTCGTAAGCTTTGAATTATCTTTTTTCATAGTTCAAACCTCATTTCTTATAAAACTCATACCTAATGATTTTATTACAAAAACCTAAAAATGTCAAGTTTCGACAAAATAAGCCTTAAATAATAAAGCTGCAAAGAGCAATAATCCTTCGAATTGGATAAAAAAAGACAGCCCGAAGACTGTCTTATTATTTGGTGGAGATAAGCGGGATCGAACCGCTGACCTCTTGAATGCCATTCAAGCGCTCTCCCAACACACGCAAAATTACACCCCCGTAAATGAAAGACCGCCTACCGATAAAGTAGGCGGTCCTAATATATAATTATTTAATTCTTTTACGCAACAAAAAAATCATTTCTATCCAGTTTTGCAATAGCTTCAGAGATTCTGTGATCGCTATATTTTTCACCTTTGATTTTCTTGACTCCGGATTTCACTTTCTCTACATCTTTATCACATAAATAAACATATAACGCCGTCGCCAACAGTTCTAATTCGCTTGCTGTATTTTTCCCAAACTCAACAATT
>JAZORV010000282.1:0-5800 GCA_045656785.1 Acutalibacteraceae bacterium
CGGTTTTACAGGTAGCGGTGATAGCGGGAGTAGCTTCAACTTCTGTTCCTTCGTGATTAGAAGCATCTAAGCCGAGGCTTTCGGCAGCTTTTGCGGAAGCTCCGCAGCAATCCCACTTTGTGGAAGCAGTGAAGCCTTCGGTTTTACAGGTAGCTGTAACAGCGGGAGTAACCTCAACCTCTTTGCCGCCATGCTTGGAAGGATCAAGCGCGCTTGCTTCATCTACGAAGGTTTCGCCATTAACGTCAAAATCTCCGCAATCGCAAGATTTATAATAGGTAGCCTTCTGCTGACAGTTAGCAGGAGCTGCCAAGAAGGGCTCGCCAACTGTTTCATCAGTGTAAGCACAGATATGAGTCATTTCGCCTTCTACAGAGAAATGAGAAACACGACCATAGCACACATCAGCCGGTAATTCGCAATAGGGAGAAATACCGGAAATAACGCGAAGACCAATGTATTTTGCGGTTACAGGCTCACCAAACACGATCCAAGAACGAGGAGAAGCAACGTTTTTCATCTCAATTGTTTCGATTGCATTCTCTGTGAAGAGAGCATCGAGAGAATTTGCAACTGAAACCTTGAAATGAGAAGGTGTGAGCGCTAAATTGTAGTGGCCTAAGATCTTTATTGCGTCGATTGCTGCGACACCGCCAAAGCCATAAGCGATTTCATGATAATATTTGCTTTCATCATCGCGAACGTTGCCGTTTTCATCTTTCCAGAAGAATTCTTGTCCATCAATAAACGCGCGCATATTAATGTCTGCAGAAACGTTGGTTGTGCCTGTGAAGGTTTCATCGATTTCATCATCGAAAACAACGTCATATGTCTCGCCATTATAGAAGACCTTCTGATAAGCGGTTGCCTTATTTCCGAGAAGGTTCTTGGAAAGATCAACATACTGCTTATAGGAGTTGAATTGATCAGCTTCTTCAATTTCGCCTGTTCCATCCATATCGGAGGGCTGATAAACACCGGTATTAACGCCTACGCCGTTTACGTTCTTTCCATAAACGTTGGCTTCGATTCTTGCATAAGAGCTACCGGCCGCCATATAGGTATCAACCTGACGGATTCTGAAGATAACGTATTGAGCAACCATGCCGTCCTTATCTTCATAAACGTGGCGACGGGTGGGCAAACCTACAGCGCGGTACTCTGCAAGAGGCTCTGCATCTGCGAGCTCGCTGAGTTCGCTAACCGCGAAAAGATCAAAGTCTTTTATCCATCTGTTAGCATCCTCAGTTCCGCTGAGAAGAGCAATTTTTTCAATCTTGCGAGGAGCACCAAGGTTGAAGATAAGGTCATAATATGCAGCATCTTGACTGTTGATGGTATTAACATCAACGTGTCCGCTGTCTTTTGTAAGGTTCTGGTTGGTTAATTCATCGGATCTGAGGGTTTCGCTTTGCCAAACCTTAGCGGTTATGCCAAGGTCATAGCTGACGTCGCCTATCATATTGCCTTCTGCATCGTATTTATAGATGAGAAGCTCGCAATTTTCTTTATTATTATTATAAAGAGATTTCGAAGTGTCGATTCCGTCATATCCTGCGATATCATCGGATACAAGAACAGGAGCCCAACTAAGTCTATCGCCGTAAACGTTGAACTCATGGTAACGAACGCCACGGTAGAGCTCGTTTTCAACTGCCTCAGGGTCGAGAACGCGCATTACAACGTAGCGGCACTCGATCGGCTCATTGAACTTATAATGGTTGCGAGAGAATTTCTTTTCGTGGTTATCAACGGTTTTTGTATAAATAGGATCTGTGAATATAGTTTCCAAATCGTTGCCCATATAAAGAATGTAAGAGCCGAAGGTTCTGGCATCGTCTTTATGAGAAATGAAGAGAATATCGTCAACAGAAACCTGGCCTGCGAAATCATAGGTGATATCAAAATAGCCCTTGGTTCCATCTTTATAATACTCTTCAACAGCGCCCGAAGTGCCCTTTGTTAAAAGAGCATCACAGCAGTTCCAGTCGGCATCACCAACGGTGCTATCATAAAGAATAGAGTCGAGAGTAGCCTTCTTACCTGTTGGTATGAAAACGCCATCGCCATCTTCATCAAGATACTCCTGAGCGGAGAAGGCAGTTGAAACATTTACGAGAGCTTTAGATGTGTCGATTCCGCCGAACATAGCCGCGGGGGTATCAAAGTCTCCATCGTCCTCTGTGAAAACAACGGGGTCAACAGTTGCAACGCCATAAACCTTGAACAAGGAAATACGGCTTTCAACGAGGTAAGTATTGGCAGTTCCGGGAACTGTAGAATGATGATACTTATTTCCAGTTTGAACGGGGTTATAAACTACCATTGCAACATAACGACCTTCAACGCCGCCCTCAAAATGATACTGCTGCATAAAGGAATTGTTCTTTGACTCGAAATCCTTATAGGAATAAACAAGGTTTTCGGCATTAAAGAGGGTGCTCCAATCACTACCGATATAAAGCTCATACCAACCTGTTCTGAGCTCAACGGTTGAAGAAGTACCGATAGCAACGTCGTAGATAAGCTCATCGCTTCCGAGGTCGGAATAATAAGCTACCTTTGTGGCATAGGTAGTATCATAAGAAATACCATCGGTTGTATACTCAAAGTATCCGTTTTCATCTCTACCATAGGTTTTGGGAATAACATTCTCAACCATGGGGCAGAAAGCACCTGAGTTATCGTTCTGCTCTGAACTCCATAAGAAGCCGTTGCCATTCTCTGCCTCTTCGCTATATACAGCAGAGATCTTGTTCGTCGGATCATATGCATTTGTCTGCCAGGTTGCACCGCTATCAGTGCTTGTGTATTTCATTCCTTGCATAGACGTATTGATCTGAGCATAGTCCTCAACGTCTGCATTTTTCTCTGTTGTGTTTGCGGCCAAATCACCATTTGTATAGGTTTCATTGCCGCCCCAAAGGGTAACGTCAACAGATTTTTCAGCATCGCCTGCCCAAGAAAGCGTTGTTGCTTCCGGAACTGCTGCGGCTGCGCTCATCGGGATACAAGCGAAGAGAGAAGCCACGAGGCTGATGCTTAAAAGAAGTGCTAAAAGTTTCTTTTGCATAAAATTTTCCTCCTTGAATTTTTTTTGGATTTTCTGCCCTTTAATTATACTCCCTTTCACCCTCAAAATAAAGGATATTTTGATTTATAGCAATAAATTTGTATCTTTCAATAAATTTTCATTGGTTTTTTTGTGCATTTTGACAATAATTTTTCTTAAAATAATGCAAAAAACGAGCTCTGACGCTTTTTAAAAGGGGAAAGAGGAAAATTCAAAGGATTTTCCAAACGTCAGAGCCCGAATTTTGCATATTATATATGTATATTAAAACGAATACTTTTTCATAAAGTCCTTAAAATTTACAACCGTATTATTAAGCCTTGATTCCTCAGCGGCAAAAACGATGAGATGATTTTTGCAGGAAATTCCGATTTCGCTGACATCTTCTGCGGTTATATTGCCCTCGAGATAATCATAAAGCGCGAGAACGATTCCCGTATCACCGCCGCCATGACCGCTAACGATGGTATCGCCGATATGCTCTGCATCATCCTCAACCTCGTATTCATCCTGACCGAAGAGCTTAATCGTAACCGTGCCTTTTTTCATTGAGCCGGTTATACAGCCCTTTGTTCCCATAACGCGGGTGACTCTACCTTCCTCACAAAAAGCAGACATGGTGAAATTGCAGACAAGTCCGCCCTCGAAAAGCAGATTAACGCTCTGGCGGTCAACAACGTCGTTATCGCATTTATAAACGCATTTTCCATACTGGGTCGTTTTAAGAGCATGCATAACGTCTTCATCTGTGGGGTTAGGGAGCCTTGTTGAAGCGCGGCGGAACCAATAGTGCTTTTTATCGTCATAATAAACCTTTATCGCGTTATAATAGCAATCCTCCGCATGGGGACATCCATCGGTACAGCGCTCGGGAGCGCCCTCGGGAGCGTTTTCGGGGATAAAATACTTTAACGCACCGAAGGACTGAACCTGTTCGCAATCCTTTTCGAGAAGCCACTGCAAAATATCGATATCATGGCAGGATTTCTGCAAAAGCATGGTTGATGAGCGCTCGGAATTGCCCCAATTTCCTCTAACGAAGCTATGGCTCTGATGCCTCGGCTCAACCGCTTCGATATGATTAACCGAAACAACCTCTCCGATAACGCCCGACTGAATAGTGGCTTTAAGCTTTTTATAAAAATCGGTGTAGCGAAGAACGTGGCATACAACAACCTTTCTGCCGTATTTTTCCGCTGTGCGATAGATTTCCATGCAGTCCTCCGCAGTGGGGGCGGCGGGCTTTTCGAGAAGCAAATCATAGCCCATTTCCATCGCCTTAATTGCGGGCTCGGCATGGTCCCTATCCATCGTTGCGATAATAGCAACGTCTGCAAATTTCGGAACGCTCAAAATCTCGCGCCAATCATTAAAGCAATTTTTATCCTCTAAATTATGATAGTCTTTTATATAATTTCGGCGGTCCTTTAGCGGCTCGGCAACTCCGACGACAGTAAACCTTCCGTCCTCGAGCTTTTTCATAATATCCGAATAACCGCGGCCACGGCCACCCGCGCCGATAACTATTGCCTTATAGTTTTTCATCTTTAAAATTTCTCCTTTACAAAACGATTGCTATATGTTATATTATATCATAGAAATTTACATTTTCTATACAAAAAACAATAAAAATTATATAAAAAACGCTAACGATGGAGATGATAAGGATGGAAGGAAGAAACGTTAATCTGCTTTGGGCGGGATGCAGAGTTCCTCAAGAGCTTACTATCACGAGGGCTTTTTCTATGTTTAACATAAAATATGAGAAAAAGTTTTCTTTCGTGGGAGAGCTTCACGATAGCTGGGAGCTTTTCTACGTCAGAAAAGGGAGAGCCTCGGTTACTGCCGACGAGCGGATCTACACCTTGGATGAGGGCTGCATAATTTTGCATAAGCCCTTGGAATTTCATAAATTCGAGACCCTCGAGGACGGAACGGAATTTTTCGTTACCGCCTTTAATATGGAGGGTGCCCTCACTCCGCTGCTTTATAACTGCTCCTGCAGGCTATCCTCAAAGGATAAAAAGCAGCTCGATGCTCTTATCGATTTCTGGATAGAAAAATTCGGACATATAAGCCACCAGTCCTCGCGGGAAAACGTCTGCCTGACCTTTAAGGACCACGCTTTTACCTCCTATTTTTTCAAGACCCTCGAAACCATCTTCCTATCTATTATTCAATATGAGAAAAAAGAGGCTGTGCTTAAAGAGCAGAACAGCATTTATAAACAGCTCGTAACCCTCATTGAAAGCCGAGTTTATTCCAATATCAGCATCGGCGAAATGGCAGAGGCGGTTGGAGTTTCGGAAGCGACGGTCAGAAACGTTTTCCAAAAATCGGCGGGCTGCGGAGCGCATAAATATCTTCTCAAAATCAAGATAAGAGAGGCGATAAACCTCATCCGCCAAGGAAAATCTATCAGCGAAACGAGTGACATTTTAGGCTTCAACAATCCAAATTATTTCACCATTGTTTTCAAAAGAGAAACAGGTAAAACCCCAAGCGAATATAAATAAGCAAACACGAATAATCCGAATCTGCCTAAAATGGCATAATTTCAGCGCTTTTCGGCTTGTCATCATCAGCAATGCACAAAGCATTACCGACTCTTTCGCACCGAAAATCACAAGAAATTATGCTCATTATTAGGTCGAAGAATTTTAAAGATGCGGATTTTTGGGTTTGCAAGGCAAAAACGCAGTCAATCCTTTGTGGATTGACGAGTAT
>JAZORV010000283.1:0-2100 GCA_045656785.1 Acutalibacteraceae bacterium
TTGTTTTTTAGTCTGTCTACTTGACAGGGGGCACATTAGATTGCGAATTGCATTGGCTTGTATTTTTTTGTATTTTATTCCACCGTAACCGATTTTGCGAGGTTTTTGGGCTTATCTATATCACAACCGCGTTCTTTTGCAACAAAATATGCAAAAAGCTGAAGCGGAATGATTTCTGCAAGCGGAGAAAAAAGGGGAGAAAGGCGAGGAATGAAAATAATATCGTCGCAAACCGAGTTTGCGCGGTCATCTCCTTCCTTCACGATTCCTAAAATCTTGGCGCCCCGAGATTTGGCTTCAACGGTGTTGCTTAAGGTCTTATCGAAAACTTCATCACAGCTCAAGAGCGCGATAACGGGTGTGTTTTCCTCGATAAGAGCGATGGTTCCGTGCTTGAGCTCGCCTGCGGGATAGGCTTCGGCATGAATATAGGAAATTTCTTTAAGCTTGAGTGCACCTTCGAGCGCGGCGGCATAGTCGGCTCCTCTGCCGATAAAGAAAATCGACTGTGCTTTGCAATATTTTTTTGCTAAAGCTTCGCTCTTCTTGGCGCAGAGCTTCAGGGCGTTCTCTAAAAGAGAGGGGGCACGTTTTAGTTCTTCCAAAAGCTCAGAATATTTATTCTTATCAATCCTGCCGAGTGTATCGGCGAAATGAATTGCCAGAAGATATAAAAGGCTCAGTTGGGTTGAGTAACCCTTGGTCGTGGCAACTGCGATTTCGGGGCCTGCGTTCATATAAAGCACGTAGTCCGAAAGGGAAGCAACGGTGCTTCCGAGAACGTTTACTATCGAGAGGGCCTTTGTGCCTCTTTTTTTGCATTCCTTTAAAGCGGCAATTGTGTCGGCGGTCTCTCCGGATTGAGAAAGAGCTATGAGCAAAGTGTTCTCATCGGATATCGGGTCGGAATATCGAAGCTCGCTTGCAAGGGATAGAGAAACGGGGATTCTGCAAAGCCTTTCAATCACCAGCGCCCCCGCTACCCCCGCATAATAAGCAGAGCCACAAGCAGTGATAATAATTCTCTTTATCCCTTTTAAATCTATTTTTTGAAGGTCGATTTTCCCATCCCTTATCCTCGGGCTTATGGCGGATTCGAGAGCCTTTGGCTGCTCATAAATTTCCTTTAACATAAAATGCTCGAAGCCTTGTTTTTCAGCCGCCTCAATAGAAAATCCGATGCGCTGTGTTTGTTTTTCTATTATTTCTCCCGAGGGGGAATAGATATTGATTTTTTTGCATGTTATCTCAGCAAATTCGCCATCCTCTAAGTAGATAACGTTTCTCGTATGATTAATCAAAGCGGTAATGTCGGATGCAAAGAAGTTTTCTCCTTTGCCGATGCCGAGAATCAAGGGGCTCGCTTTTTTTACAGCATAGAGCCTGTCGCCGGCATCCTTGCAAATGATTCCCAAAGCATAAGAGCCCGAAAGGCTTGAAACGGTTTTTCTGATTGTTTCTTTAATATCACCATTGTAATTCTTCTCAAGCAGATGGGCTATAACCTCGGTATCGGTTTCGCTTTTAAAACGATAGCCTTCTTTTTCGAGAGTTTCCTTTAATTCGAGATAATTTTCAATTATTCCGTTATGAACAACCGCGAAAAGCCCCGATGCGCTCAGGTGCGGGTGGGCGTTTGCATCGGTTGGTGCGCCATGGGTCGCCCAGCGGGTGTGACCGATGCCGAGAGAACCTTGCGCGGGAGATTCTTCGGCTTTTTTCTGAAGCTCGGAAATTCTGCCCGAAGCCTTTTTGATAGAAATTTCACCATTTTCCATTATAGCAATTCCTGCTGAATCATAGCCTCTGTATTCGAGCTTTTCGAGCCCTTCTAAAAGAATCGGTAAAGCAGGGCTTTCACCTATAAAACCAACTATTCCACACATGATTTTTCAAACCTCCGTTTATAATGATTGTAGTTTGTCGAAACGCTAAAAAGCACTTCGACAAGCCACTTTTTAAGTGGCTTAAGCAAAATTAAATTTCAATATTTAATTTTGCACAACACTCATTGCAATAGTTTTGTTGTTTGCGTGATACGCAAACGTGTATTGTGCATAGCACAATACGAAACACGTAGTGTTTCAACAAACACTATTA
>JAZORV010000284.1:0-1836 GCA_045656785.1 Acutalibacteraceae bacterium
ACCCCGAAAACAAGCTGAGAAAAAGCTATTCGAACGTGGGGGTCTATTTCATTTTGCCGCAAAATCCTAAATTTTTCTGGAAATGCAAAATGCATCGCCCTTATTCAAAAGAGGTTACGTATAAATATAATGTTTATTCCAACCTTTCGGATGAGGAGGTTATTCTTCATTATCTAAATGAAGCAGAAGAGCTGAACGCAAAGGTTATAGTTATCGTTGCTCCTGCGAAGAAAAAAATCATTGAAAGAATCCAAGAGCTCTCCTCGGGGCGACTGATTATCCATCTTAATCAGCTTGCGATTGCAAAAAACACCTTCTTCGTCGGCCCGGACCCACAAAAGGAGGGGCAAATGCTTGCAGAAGCTGTTTTAAAGCACCACGATAAAAGCAAAAAGCTTTTGATTGCTTCCTCCAATCAAAACTCCTGCTATTCGCAATATAAAATGAGAGAGCTCGCCTTTATAGAGACGCTCGCAAATAAAATCCCCTATGAAATTCTTCTGTTTGAAAGCTCTGTTCAAAACCCATTTTTTGCGGCTTCAATCTCGAGAACGATTGCGGAAAAACTTGAGCAAAGCGATATAGGAAGCGTTGTTTGCTTCGATGGCTTCACTTCAAAAATGTGCGCCGCTTTAAGAAAAATCAAAACTAACCTCAGAAAGGATATCCTTGGCTTCGGATTTGAGGATGATCCCCAAAATAAAGAATATATCGAATTGGGAATTCTCAAAGCTGTTGTTGCTCAACCCTTTCAGGATCAGCTTGATTATTCAATCGAGCTCGCAAAGAATTATATTGAAAAGGGAGCTTTCCCCAAAAACAAATATACCTACTTTCCCTCCGTTCTAAAGGAATATTAAAAAACGGGTTGCGAAATGGGTTAAAAGGTGCTATAATGTGTAGGTATGGCAGAAAATTTGCCGAGTTTTACGATTTTTATTTTTTAAGAAGGGACAAATAAGAAATGTCAGGACATTCTAAATGGAGCACCATTAAAAGAAAAAAGGAAAAGACCGACCAGCAGCGCGCTAAGGTTTTTACCAAAATCGGCCGTGAGCTTGCGATAGTTGTTAAAGCAGGCGGACCCGACCCCAACGTTAATTCAAAGCTTAAGGACGTTATCGCAAAGGCTAAAGCCGCAAACGTTCCCAACGATAATATCGAAAGAATCATCAAAAAGGCTGCAGGCGAAGGCTCGGGCGATAATTACGAAGAGATAGTTTATGAAGGATACGGCCCTTCGGGAGTTGCAGTTGTTGTTGAAACCCTTACAGATAACCGCAACAGAACCGCAGGCGACGTTCGCCACTATTTCGATAAATACGGCGGAAACTTAGGCCAGACAGGCTCTGTTATGTTTATGTTCGAGAGAAAGGGCGTTATCGTTATCGAAGCTGAAGGCCTCGATGAGGATACTGTTATGGAAGCAGCTCTTGAAGCGGGCGCCGAGGATTTCGAATTTGATGGCGACGTTTTCACAGTTTCAACCGGCCCCAACGATTTGGGCGCAGTTCGCGATGCACTTGAGACTGCAGGCTATTCCTTTGTTAGCGCGGAGGTTGAGTACGTTCCCAATGTTGAAACAAAGCTCACCGATGAAAAGGATATTGAAAACATGGAAAAGCTTATCGACATTATGGAAGATAACGACGATATCCAGGCTATCTGGCATAACTGGGCGATGGATGAAGAATAATTTTTAAATTCAGAATTTAAAATTAACTAAAATAAAAAGCAAAGGCCTCTTTTATCATTTCGATAAAGAGGTCTTTTTTCAGCATAAAAAGGGCATTTGCGAAGAAATTTTGATATCATAATATCATGATATCATGATAT
>JAZORV010000285.1:0-9416 GCA_045656785.1 Acutalibacteraceae bacterium
CAGAGTTTTTTTGGTGGTGAAGATACCTACGAAGGCTCGGGTTCGGGGGTTATTTACAGAGAAGACGGATATATCGTAACCAATTATCACGTAATCGAAGATACCATTGAATCGGATAACGCCTCAATTACCGTTTTCCTCGATAACGATATCGAAAATGGAATTGAAGCCGAGCTTGTGAACTATAATATCTCTTGCGACTTAGCAGTTTTGAAAATAAATAAGTCGGGTTTGCCTGCTATCAAAAGAGGCAATAGTGATGAGCTTAAAACAGGGCAATACGTCGTGGCGATAGGCAGCCCGGGTGGGCTTGATTTCATCGGCTCAACCACGCTTGGAATCGTCAGCGGACTTAACAGAACCGTCGCAACCTCTTATGGAGATATGGCGCTTATTCAAACCGATGCCGCCATTAATCCCGGAAATTCAGGCGGTGCGCTTGTTAATTCAAACGGCGAGCTTGTTGGTATCTGTAACTCTAAATACGTCAGCACGGATATCGAAGGAATGGGCTTTGCCATCCCCGTTAACACGGTTGTTGAAATCTGCGATGGACTTATTAAAAACGAAAACAAGGGCGAGCCTTATTTCGGAATCGCAATAAATTCAAACTACACTGCCGACGTTCTCGAATACTACGGATATCCTGCAGGAGCAGTTGTGGCAGGAGTTGATAGCGATAGCCCTGCAGATGCCGCAGGAATCAGGAGAAGCGATATCATCACAAAATTCGGAAACACCACTATTGACGACCCGAATGATTACTTTGTTGCGCTTTATTCTCATTATCCTGATGAGGAGATTGAGATAACCTTCTTCCGTTCGGGAAAAACGCACACGGTTAAGGCAACCCTCGTTTCGGCAAATTAACAAAACACAAAAGCTATGCAAAACGCATAGCTTTTGGGCATTTATAAGGATTTTTTCTTGATATTTTTCAAAAAAATCAATTATTTAACATTTCTGTCAAATTTATGTGGTAAAATATAGAAAATCCAAGCTATGAACCTAAAAATCTATATTTTAAGGAGGTTTCCACTATGGAAACAAAGAAAAAGGATTTTGGGCGGTTAATAAACCTTATTATCGGCCCGCTCGCGTTTATTTTGGTATACGTTCTTATGCCCTCAGCTCTTGGAATAACCTATGCTCAAGCAGGGGCTATCGGAACGGTAGTCTGGATGGCTTATTGGTGGATTACAGGCCCCGTTGATTATGCTGTTACGGGTCTTTTGCCCATCGCGATCAATGCCATTTTCCAGGTTGCAAACGTTGCAGGCTCTGAAACCGCTTTTAAGGATGGAATGGCAAAGGTGCTTTCGAGCTATGCCGATTCAACCATTATGCTCATCCTCGGAGCTTCTCTTATCACCGCCGCTTGGGGTGATATCGGGCTTGATAAAAGGATAGCAACCAAGTTTTTATCCCTTATCGGAAACAATATGAGAAGCCAGGTTACCTTCTGGTTTATTCTTACAACACTTATGTCTGCCGTTCTTCCGAACTCGGTTGTTTGCGCTGCCATCACTCCAATCGCAGTTTCGATGCTTAAATTCGTTGGCGAAAGCGATATAAAGAAAAGCCACAAGGCTTCTATGGTTCTGCTTACCATCGCTTATGGCGCAGGCGTTGGCGGGCTTGCTTCTCCCCTCGGAGGCGCAATGAACCTCACCGTTATTAACTATATAAACACCCTTATGGGGCAGGAAATGATGTATATCACCTGGGTTATCAAGTTCCTTCCGATAATGCTTATTATCGCTGTAAGCAATATTATTTTCCTTCGCCTTTGCTGCAAAAAGGAGGATGCATTAGAGGGATCTAAGCAGTTCTTTATAGACGAATATAAAGCAATGCCTAAGATGAGCAGAGTTGAGCTTATTTCTCTTATCTTCTTCCTTATCCCCACTATTCTTTCCTTCTGTCAACCCCTTTATAAGGCTTATCTTCCCGGGCTTCAGCCGGCATACCTTTTCATCATCTTCGGAATTCTTTCCTTCCTTATTAAGAAGGCGGATGGCGATAGAATGATGACCTGGAAAACAGCCGAAAAGAACGTTGTTTGGGATATGATCTATATCTTCGGAGGCGGTCTTGCAATCGGCGCTATGCTTACTAATTCCGGCGCAGATAAGGTTATAGGCGGAATTATGGAAAGTATGGGTCTCGGCGGCGGCTTCCTTATGATCCTCGTTATCGTTGCGCTGACTGTTATTATGTCCGACGTTACGAGCAACACCGCTACCGCAGGCATCGCGATCCCCATCGTTATTTCGATGGCAGGAAACGGACCCGAAGCGCTTCCCTACGTTTTCGCGGCAACCATCGGTGTCAACCTTTCCTATATGCTCCCGACCTCTATCAGAGCTATCTCGGTTGGCTATGGTCTCGAGCCGAAGTTTATGCTCAAGAAGGGCGTTCCGCTGACTGTTATCACCATCCTTTTAATGGCAGTTACAGCTTACGTGCTTATGCAGACCGGCTTCTGGTCAACTTCGATCTAATTGCAAAATTTTAGCGGCAGGAAAATCCTGCCGCTTTTTTATGCGATAATTATTTCGATGCCCTGATGCTCCGAATGGCTGATTTCGAGCCCATTTGGGGTGTTTTTTATTTCAACCGAGAATATTTCTCCGTTTTCTAAAGGATACGTTCCCTTAGCCCATTTGAGTTCGCAAAGGTCGGGCTTTAAGGTTAGCTTTTTAGAAACTGCATCATAATCTATTCCCAAAATTTCTTCCATTATAAAAGGAACCGCGCCCGAAGACCAACCATGGCAAAGGCTGTTTCTCAAGCCCTCATAGCACATACCTTTTCCGAACGCACCATGAATGCACTTCTGCCCTTCTTCGGGGATTTCATCAACTCGGCAAACTCCATCCACCGCAGAAGGAACAAATGCCTCCCAAAAGGTTGTTGCACCAAGTTTCAGCATTCCGCCATAGAACCCTTTTAACTGCCTTAGAGCTTCGGCTCTTTTTCCGCCAAGACAAAGCGCTTTGCAAACATAATAACTAAGGAACGCCGAGAAACCATTGATAGAACCGTCATCTAAAGTTTTTAATGCAGTTTCAGGGCTAATCGTTCCGCTTAAAGCCAGCATAGCATCAATGGTTTTTTCGCCTGTTGGCGCTAAATTTCTTGCAACCATCTTCTTAGCAATTTCTGCCGCTTGATTAGCGAGCTCTTTTTCACCGTAACCGCCAAGAATTTCAGCTATTTTTTCAAGCGCCATTGATACAACAGCAGAAACTCCGATATTAACCTGCTCACCAACACCTTGGTGCTCATGGTCGAAAAAGCCTTCCATTGGTAAAAAATTCCCATCGTTATCAATATAGGGCAAGGTTTGCTTAAAAAGACCTATAACATAGTCCTTATGCTTCTCTGTTAAATAGCTATCTGCGGTTGACTTAAACCAATCATATAAAACAAGAATCCACCAATAGGAATAGCTTTGAAGCTGCATCCAGGAAGGCAGAGGATAAGCTTCGACCGCCTCATCCATGCTCTCGTTTATGATCTTATTATTGCCGAAAATTGAGCGAATGGTTTTTGATTCAACATGGGAATCGCCTATCCAAACGAGGCGGTCCCTTTTAATACCATCCCAAAGATAAGTTTGCATGCAAAGATGGCAGGTGTAAACCGCGGTATTAAATATATCGCAAAGCTCTTCATCATCACAGGAGAAAGAACCGAGATAAGGAATATCGCGATAAGTGAAGGCGGCAAAAATGTTTTTGAGGGTTATTTTTGCGTTTTTATCCAAAAGCTCAATATAAACAAACCTAAAGCCTGTTTGCCCAAAAGATTGATCGCTCATAGGAGAAACAGGAACCTCAAAATCATGGATAGAATGATCGTTAATAACGTTATTTTCTCCAACGGGAGTTAACGCTTCAATGCAGGATTCTCCAAAACGAACGACTATTCTCGGATAAGATCCGACTGGATAGTTTATGCTCGAAAGGATTCTGACTCCGCCTTGAAGCTCTCTTCCGAAATCAAGCAAAATCGCCGCATTTTCGCCCGAATTCCCGTTTTCAAGGGTGCATACGTCGCTCTCGGGAATATTTATCTGCAAAAATTGAGGCTTTTTCATAAGCCTTTCGGTGTTTTGGACGCGCCCCCAGGTTTTTTTAATCTTGGTCGGCATTAAATACGTAGTTATTCTTTCATCTCTTGCAATTTCATTTAGAATTTTAAGCATTTATTTTTCCTCCCTAAAAAGCAAAAAAGCACAGCCAAAAAGGAAAATATCGCTTTTCGGAGTGCTTAATTTTTTATATAATCTGCCTACCCTCTAAGGCTTTGGCTAAGGTTACGGAATCTGTAAATTCCAAAGTTCCGCCAACGGGGATGCCGTAAGCCAGGCGAGAAACAGTTACTCCCATCGGCTTCACAAGGCGGGAAATATAGCTTGCAGTTGCCTCGCCCTCCAAAGAAGGGTTGGTTGCCATAATTATTTCCTTAACCTCGCCACTTGCCAATCGGGAAATAAGCTCCTTTAGCTTTATATCATCAGGGCCGATGCCATCTGTCGGGGAGATTACTCCGTGAAGCACGTGATAAAGCCCCGAATAATCTCGGGTCTTTTCAATCACCATTACGTCCTTCGGAGATTCGACAACACAGATAACCGTTTTATCTCTGTTTTCACCCGTACAAACGGGACAGATTTCTTTATCCGTAAAATTTTGACAAACGGGGCAGGAATGAATCTGCTCGCGCGCATTTTTTATGGAATCCACAAATCTATCTGCTTCCGATTCGGACATATTAAGAGCATATAAAGCCAACCTTGCCGCAGATTTTTTGCCAACACCGGGAAGGCGGGCAAAGGAATCTATAAGCTCGGAAAGGACGGGGATATTATAGCCTGCCATCAGAACAAGCCCGGCATTCCGGGAATATTGAGAGCGCCTGTGATGGCGTTCATTTCTTCATCGGCGGTCTTTGCGGCAGTTGAGATAGCCTCGTTTACTGCAACTGTTATAAGATCCTCAAGCATCTCAACGTCATCAGGGTCAACCGCATCGGGAGAGATGGTGAGCTTCTTTATCTCGTGCTTTCCGTTAACGGTAACTTCGATCATTCCGCCGCCTGAAGTTGCCGTATATTCTCTTTCCTCAAGCTCTGCTTGCTTATCAGCCATATCCTGCTGCATCTGCTGAGCCTGCTTGAGCATTGCGTTCATATTGCCGCCGCCTTTTTGCATTCCTGGTACTCTTGCTTTCATTGGTCTTTTCTCCTTAAAATAAATTATAAATTATCAAGCTTTTCTGCGAAGCTCATAAGTGGGTCGGATATATCAACCTTCGCTTTAGGCTCCATAACGGGGGCATAAGCGCTTCCCATAATCTCCAGAATAGCGTTGCAAAGCCCCTTATAATTGATGCCCTCTTTTTTGGAAAGCTGGCCTCTTAACTGATCGGAATTTGAATGAATTATGATAACGTTTCCAACCTTTGAAGCCTTTGTGCCTTTAATCAGGCCATACATTAAGGGGGCTTTTTTAAAGGTCAATTCAACGATATCGTTCCATTCGAGAAGCATGGTCTGATCGCCTTCGGGAATTTTATCCGCTATCGGAATCGGGGGCGCGGGTGGGGGTGAAGCAGGCTTGGTTTCAGTTTTTCTTTCAAAACTCATCTCCTGCTTTTCCGCTTTATCATCCGCGATCGGCTCCGCAACTTCGCTTCTGACAGCGCTCGGCTGAGGGGCAAAATTTCCGCTTTTGATTTTATTTTCGAGCGCCGCAATTCTCGAGAGCAACGCTTCGTTTGAAACGTCTAAACGAGGATTCGTGAGGGTTATAATCGCCGCTTCAAGGGCGCTTCGGCGGTTGCCCGAAGCCATATCCGAAATTGATTCATTGATTATTCTTAAAGAATGAATCGAGCTTTCGGCAGAGGTCTTCTTTGAAAACTCAAGGTATTTATTGGCGATAGCCTCGGTTGAGCCGCAGGCGGTTTTGGGGTCTACCCCTGAGCAAATGAGGGTTATCGTTCTATAAAATTCGCAGATTTCAAGCGCCAATCTTTTCATATCAACGCTATCGTTATGAAGCTCGGCAATAATTTTCAGCGCGCCTGCAGTATCCTCCAAAACTATTGTTTCTGCAAGCTTAAAAAGATACTCCGTTCCTGCTCTGCCGCAGATGCTGTTTACAAGCTCCTCATCAATATCCCTTCCTGCCGCGGCAGTTAAATCGAGAATAGATAAGGCATCGCGCATTCCACCGTCGCAAACCGTTGCAATTATAGCCGCCGCGCCATCGGTTATATTCAAATTCTCTTTTTCCGCTACGTATTTAATTCTGCCAACGATATCCTCGGGCTCTATTCTCTTGAAATCATATCTCTGGCAACGGGAAAGAATGGTTGGAAGCAGGGCATTGACCTCGGTTGTTGCCAAAATAAATATCGCATGAGAGGGTGGCTCCTCAAGGGTTTTGAGAAGTGCGTTCGATGCCGCATTTGAGAGCATATGAACCTCGTCTATGATATAAACCTTATATTTCGCCTGCGCGGGCGCAAAGGCTATTCTGTCGCGAAGCTCTCGAATATCGTCAACACCGTTATTTGAAGCGGCGTCTATCTCCATAACGTCGGGCAAGGATTCATCCCCTATCGCCTTGCAGTTAGCGCATTCGCCGCAGGGGTTTCCGTTATCGGGATTCAGGCAGTTTACCGCCTTTGCCAGAATCTTGGCGCAGGTAGTTTTTCCCGTTCCTCTCGAGCCGGTAAAAAGATAAGCATGGCTGACGTTGCCCATTGAAACCTGATTAGATAAGGTTTTGGTTATATGCTCCTGGCCGACAACGTCTGAAAACTCCATCGGGCGATATTTTCTATAAAGCGCTTTATACATTCTCTCAACCTCCCTTTTATAGAATCGGCGTGCTCTTGAATGTACAAACGAACAGATTTACTGCGGCGCACAGAAAGATCCACTTAATGCTGCTCGGTTCCCCGCCTGACATGGTTCGTGGCATCCTGTCGCACAGGACCCGCCCGTTTGCACACTGAAAAGCACGCCTTTTGATTTCATATTATTTATGACATCTAAAATTATACCCCATATTAAAGCAAAAGACAAGAGCAAAAAGCAAATTTTTTAAAATATTATGATTTTTTGTTTCTGCCCCTGCCGATTTAAGCCAAGAAAAACAGCCCCAAGCGTTCGCTCGAGGCTGAGAAGCTTAAATTATTTATGCTTCGGCTTTTTTAGAAAAAATGAGCAAAGAAAACGCAGATAAAGCGAGGGTGATAAAAACGATAATCACCGAATCCGATTCACCCGTTTGAGGGGATTTAACGGTTTCTTCCTCTTTTTCCGGTTCTTCTTTTATTTCTTCTTCATTTTCGCCCAAATGACCGGCTAACCAATCGAGATCCTCCTGCGGGATCTCAAGCGCGCCGAGAAGCTCTCTTATTTCAGCCTTTGTATCCTTATAATCAGGGAAGAACTTATAAACAAGCTTCATATCGATAACCCAATAATCATCAACCACGTACAATTTTTCGGCGGTTTCGGGGTCGCTATACCAATCAAATTGACCCATTGGGTTGATATACCAATCGTTATCAAAAAAAGCCTTTGCAGTTTTTGGGGATTTGTTTTGCTTATAGGCTTTTATAAGCCCGTCAATTTCAATCAAGGTTTGAGCAAAACCATAAGGCTCCATAATCTCTCTCATAATGCTATTTGGCTTGGTTTCCTCAATATCCAAAAGCGCTCCTATTGACTTGAGCTCATCATCGGAAATATCAAGCCTGTGAAGCTCATCGTCCCATTCATAGGCATTATTATATTTTTCCGTTGCGGAATAAATAAGAGATATATCGAATTCTTCGAATCCCTTTGAAAACTCGTTATAGCCATCAACGATAGCTGTAGCTTCTTCGCTCGGAGCAAGCGGCAAAGCCTCTTGATAAGCTTCTTCCACGCCGGAAAGCATATCCTTCAATACCGCTAAATCTGTTTCCTTTCCTTCGTTTAAATAAGGTGCAAAAGCATCGACAAAATTGTGAGCTGTTTTCGCGTTTTTATCCTTTGAAAATGCATCTAAAACAGAATATATTTCTAAAGAAATTTCGGCGTTATGAATAATTCCGCTATATTCATCATTTGATGCAATAAGCTCTGTCTTTTGTGCCTTGGTTAGTTCAAGCTCAATATAGTCATTATACGCTTTAAGTAGCGTATCAATATCCTTGGCATCAATGCTTGCCTTTATCTGCTCAACCAAAGATTTCGCCTGAATAATTTTTTGATTTTCAGGCAAATCTTCAGCAGAAGTAAAAGGAACTACTCCTATAAAAGAACAAAATAACACTATCGAAAATACTAATGCTATAATCTTTTTCATAATAAAACCTCCTTTAAAGGTTCTATGTATATTGTACTCTATTGCATTACGGTTGTCAATATATTTGACATCCATTTCGTTCGATTCCCCATATTTTTATTTTCAAAAACAATCTAATACCACAATTTCTTTAAGTTTTTTTCAAAAAAGACTTGAAAAAGCTATATATATATGTTATAATCCCATATAGTTTGAATGATGTTTTAAAAGGAGAGTGGGTTTGCGCCCGCTCTCTTAACTTTGTAAGGAGGTTTTTATGGCTGGCTCAAAAACAGTTGAAACGGTTAAGGCGCTTATAAAGCCCACCATTGAGGAAATGGGCTTAAAGCTTTGGGACGTGCGCTTTTTAAAGGAGGGCGCTTCCTGGTATTTAAGGATTTTCATCGATAAGGAAGAGGGCATCGATATTAACGACTGCACCGACGTTTCCCACGCTATCGACCCGATAATCGATGAAGCCGACCCGATTGACAAGGCTTATTTTCTCGAGGTCTGCTCTCCCGGGCTTGGAAGAGAGATCCGCGAAGAGGAGCATTTCGAGGCGGTTTTGGGAAAGCCGATAATTATAAAGCTTTTCCGCGCGCTCGATGGCTCAAAGGAGCTTAAAGGCGAGCTTAAAGGCTTCGATAAAGAAAAAATAACCCTTTCCGCCGCTTCGGGCGAAATGGAAATTTTAAGACAGGATATTTCAAAAATCAATCTCGATGATATTGATTTTTAAATAATATATCAATAATAAAAATAAAATATAGAAAGAGGAATTTAGAAAAATGAGTTCAGAAATTGTTAAAGCCATAAAATTTATGGCATCGGAAAAAGGAATTGAAAGCCAGCTTCTCGCAGAGAAAATCGGCGCAGCTATCGTTACCTCCTGCAAAAAGGCTTTCGGCGGAAATGAAATCACCGCTTTTGAAGCAAACATGGATAAAAACGTTTTCCGCATCTACGTTAGAAAAAACGTTGTTGAAGAAATCGAGAATGATTACACCGACGTTCTCATCGATGAAGCAAGAAAGCATAACAAGAAGGCGGTTGTCGG
>JAZORV010000286.1:0-10767 GCA_045656785.1 Acutalibacteraceae bacterium
CCACCGAAAGTCTTTTCCTCGCCAACGAGCCAAAAATCCCGCTTAAAATATTTAATACCGTTCTCTTCCTCAATTTCGAAGCGAACGTTTTTAAGCTCGAGCTCCTTGCCATCTCTTTCAACAACCAAATCGACGTATTCATCCTCAACTGCCGAAAATGCATAGCCAAGCTCAGTTTCGGTAATACAGCTTCTGCCATCGACCTTGAGAATGGTATCTCCCGCTTCAAGCCCGCTTTGGCAGCTCACTGCATTTTTATCAAAGGAATGAACGGTAGTGGTGCCGATAAGGTCACCCGAAAGGCTTGTTGAAACAAAGGTAACAATCAAAATAAATCCAAAAATAATATTAAAAAGCGCGCCTGCGATAACTATGAGAAATCTGCGCCAAGGCTTTTTATTGCAAAAGGCTTTAGGATCATGGCTTCCTTCATCCTCCCCTTCCATTGCGCAATATCCGCCAAAAGGAATGAGCTTTAAAGAATAGAGCGTTTCCTTGCCTTGCTTTTTAAAAATGGTCGGGCCAAATCCAATCGCAAATTCATTAACGCGAACTCCAAGCATTTTTGCAAAGATAAAATGACCGAATTCATGAATAACAATCATCAATAAGAATAAAAGAATGGCTATAAGATATGGCCAAACGCTCCCAAAAAAGGAAGCAAAAGAAAACATAGGTACGGGAGCTATTTTAAACACCACTTTCTAAAAAATTTAAAGACCTTTTGCCTTTAAAACAAATTCACGTGCCGCTTTATCAGCCTCGAAAACATCGAGAATAGAATATTCTTTCTGCACTCTTTGATTTTCTGCCGCAAGCGTTACCAATTCGCCTATTTCCAAATATCCGATTTTTCTCTCTAAGAAAAGCTTAACCGCCATTTCGTTTGCGCCATTTGCGCTGGCAGGCTTAAGCCCGCCTTCTTCAACCGCTTTAATGCAAGTTTTTAAGCATTGGAAGGTATCGAGATCAGGCTCAAAGAAGGTCATTTTTCCAAGCTCCGTTAAGCTGAGATCCTCGCCGGGGCATTCAAATCTCTCGGGATAGGTTATGGCATATTGAATAGGCAACCTCATATCAGGAAGCCCCAGCTGAGCGATAACTGCACCATCAGACAGCATAACTGCAGAATGAATAATACTCTCTCTATGAACTACAACTTCTATATCTTTAGCCTCTACTCCAAAAAGCTTGACAGCTTCGATAACCTCTAATCCCTTATTCATAAGGGTTGATGAATCGATAGTAATTTTCGCGCCCATGCTCCAATTTGGATGCTTAAGCGCCATTTCGGGGGTAACGCTCTCGAGTTCTTTTCTCGTTTTCCCAAAAAACGGGCCGCCCGAAGCCGTTAGCAAAATCTTCTTGAGCGACTTTTCGGGAGCACCCTGAAGGCATTGGAAAATTGCCGAGTGCTCACTATCAACAGGAAGAATTTTAACCCCTTTATCCGCCGCTTTTTTAATAACGATATCTCCTGCGGCAACAAGAGTTTCTTTATTTGCAAGGGCAATATCGTGTCCGCTTTCTATCGCTGCTAAGGTTGGTTTAAGCCCCGCAATTCCAACGATGGAATTAAGAACGATATCGCAACTTTCAGCCGCCGCCGAAATTACCGCTTCTTCTCCGCCCGAAACCTTTACGCTTGTATCGGCGAGGGCAATTTTAAGCTGATTTGCCGCTTTTTCATCATATACTGCGACCATTTTCGGGCAAAATTCACGTGCTTGTTTTTCTAAAAGCTCAATATTTCTGCCGCCAGCCAGTGCCTTGATTTCAAATCCGTGTTTACGGGCAACGTCAAGCGCTTGGGTTCCGATAGAGCCTGTTGATCCGAGCAAAGAAATAGATTTCTGCATAATATATTATTCCTTTATTTTTCCATTAATTCTAAATTATTCCGAAAAAACTCAAATATGTATAAAAGCAGGGAGCAATAAGCAGAACACTATCGAACCTATCAAGGACTCCGCCATGCCCCGGCATCAGGTTTCCATAGTCCTTTATTCCGCATTTTCTTTTAAGCTGAGAGGCAAAAAGATCGCCAATCATTCCAACAACCGCCAAAAGCGCGGCGCAAATGAGAATATGCAGAAGATTTATTCCCTTATATCCGAGCGCGCCTTCATAAACGAGATACAAAATATAGCTCAAAAGCATACTTCCTGCAATGCCTCCAATGGCTCCCTCAACAGTTTTCTTGGGGCTGATTTCAGGGCAAAGCTTATGCTTTCCTAAAAATGAGCCGGCAAAATACGCGAAGGTATCCGAGCCCCAAGCAAAAATAAGGCAGAGATAAAAATAAAAAAGCCCGACGTTGGATTTTGCGGATAAAAGCAAAGCGGAAGTAAAAGCAAAGCCAAGAATGATCGGAAGGGCTATAGCCGAAGCTATTGCCGAAACATCTGAGGTTTTATGATATTTCAGGGTTAAAAGAATAATTCCGAAAACGTAAATAAGCGAAACAATGGCAGAATATTCCGAAAAATAAACACCGATAGTGGGGGCTATAAGGCAATAAACCACTCCCCAAGCGGAAATGATCTTATTTTTAATTATGCCGGTTTTATAAAGCACTTCATATCCGCCAACAGCCGAAAGAAGAGAGAACATAATGGCAAAAGCATAAGGAAAAACGCCCTGCAGCAATATAACTCCCACAAAAAGCAACAGCGCAACTGCGCCCGAAATTATTCTTGTTTTCATTTATTTCACCCCATAATTCCTTTTTTTAAACACCGCCAAATCTGCGGTTTCTATTCCCAAAATCGGCAATAGCTCTATCAAGATCGCTCGGCTTGAAATCAGGCCAAAGCACATCCGAAAACCAAAACTCCGCATAGGCTGACTGCCAAATAAGATAATTGGAAAGGCGATATTCTCCGCTGGGCCTGATAATAAAATCGGGATCAGGCTGACCTTTGGTATAAAGATAGTCCCCTATCGTCTCTTCGGTTACGGAATCCCGAGAAAGCTCACCCTTTTCAATCGCCTCGTTCATCTTCTTAAATGCAGAAATAAGCTCATCACGGCCGCCGTAATTGAGAGCGATATTAAGGTTCATTCCCGTTGCATTCTCGCTTTCATCCTCGGCTTCCTTTATGAGCTTCTTTATATCATCATCAAGGGCTTCTATATTTCCGATGAATCTCACCTTTATATTTTCATCCTTGAAGTTTTTTGCGTCCCTTAAATAGTCCCTCAAAAGGTTCATAATATTATCAACCTCTTCTTTAGGGCGCTTCCAATTTTCAGTTGAAAAAGCATAGACGGTCATATATTCGAGACCGATTTTATTTCCATGCCGAGCTATTGCTCTGAAGGTATTGGCTCCGGCAGAATGACCTGCGCTTCTCGGAAGCTTATTATTCTTTGCCCATCTGCCGTTTCCGTCCATAATAATTGCGATATGCCGAGGCATCAGCCCCGGCTCGCTTATTTTTTTATTCAGTTTTTTTGATTTAAAAAGCGCCATTAAAGACACCTATCCCTTTTCGAAAAGATTTTTAGATAGCTAAGATTTCCTTTTCTTTATCGGCAGTCATGGCATCGATTTCAGCGATGAACTTATCGGTGCTCTTCTGAACCTTCTTTTCGCCATCTGATTGCTCATCTTCTGTGATTTCGTTATTCTTTTTCATAGCCTTGATATCGTCAATACCATCTCTGCGGCAATTACGAACAGCAACCTTTGCATCCTCAGCCATCTTTCTGACTTCCTTTGCAAGCTCCTTTCTGCGCTCCTCTGTTAAGGGTGGGAAATTGAGACGAATGCAATTTCCATCGTTCTGAGGGTTAATTCCGAGATCAGAAGTTAAAATTGCTTTTTCAATATCGCGAAGGGTTGTTTTATCCCAAGGCTGAATCTGAAGTGTTCTGGGGTCGGGAGTAGAAATAGCTGCCATCTGGTTGATTGGAGTGGGGGTTCCGTAATATTCAACCTGAATCTTATCGAGGACAGAAGCATTTGCTCTTCCTGCGCGAACTGTTTTGAAATTTCTATCGAGAGCGCCTAGGCATTTGCTCATTCTCTCTTCCATATTGCTGATAACTGTTTTCATAGTGTTTCCTCCTGCTTATGATTATTTAACTATCGTGCCGATAGCTTCGCCTGCTGCGGCTTTAACAATATTTTTAGGGTCATTAAGATTGAAAACCAAGATAGGAAGCTTATTATCCATACAAAGGGAAGCGGCTGTGCTATCCATAACGTGGAGTTCTTGATTGAGAACGTCCATAAAGCTTAAAGTATCATATTTAACTGCATCGGGATTTGTTTTCGGGTCGCAATCATAAACGCCATCAACATTAGTAGCCTTAAAAATGATATCTGCATCTATTTCAACTGCTCTTAAAGCGGCGCCTGTATCGGTTGAGAAGAAGGGATTTCCCGTTCCGCAGCCGAAAATAACAACTCTGCCCTTTTCGAGATGGCGAACTGCCTTGTTTCTTATATAAGGCTCCGCTATCTGGCGCATTTCGATTGCTGTTTGAACCCTTACGGTCAGCCCTGCTTTCTCGAGCCCGTCTGCAAGGCCCAAGGAATTTATAACAGTTGCGAGCATTCCCATATGATCGGCTCTGGTTCTATCCATTTCTCCGCTTGATCTGCCGCGCCAGAAGTTTCCGCCGCCAACGACAATAGCAACCTCGCAGCCCATATCAACCGCTTCTTTAATGCTTTTTGAGATGGTCATAACCGTATCAAAATCGATGCCTGACTTATTGCGCCCTGCGAGAACTTCTCCACTGAGCTTTAATAATATTCTCTTATAAGCTGGTTTCATTCTATATTACCCCCATATTAATTTATTATATTTTACATTAAATCTCTCAATATGTCAATAAACACAAAAAGAAAATTGCAAAAAAAACGGCACATTTTTTAAATATGCCGTTTTCCGATATTATTTTTCGAAAGATTTCTGCTCAGTTTTGCCTAAAACGTAAGAGAGCATTTCACTAACCTCGATAACGTCATTATGGCGAACGGGAAGGCTCTCAAGCTCTGCTAAACCATTAGGAATTTCTATTCCTGTTTTAGCTTCAATCTGCTTCATAACCTCAAATTCATTTTCATCGGGAGTTTCCCCAATAGAGGAAAGAACTGAGGTTGCAAATTTATAGGGAGAAGCGGTTGATAAAACAACGGTTTTATTGTTATTGCCGCTTTGTTTTTGGAATTTTTCAGCAACGTTCCAGCCAACGGCAGTATGGGTATCACAAAGATATCCGTACTTTTCATATACGTTTTTGATGGTATCTTTAGTTTCCTCATCATCGCAGCAATCTGCCATAAACTCAGACTGTAAGCGAGAAAGAATATCCTCATTAACCTGGTATTCACCCACGGTTTTTAGTTCCTTCATATATTTAGCAACAAGCTGAGCATCACATCCGCTCAAGAGATACAAAAGCCTTTCAAGGTTACTCGAAACGAGAATATCCATTGAAGGAGAAGACGTTTTATAAAACTCACGTTTTTTATCATATTTTCCGGTTTTGATAAAATCGGTCAAAACATTATTGGCATTAGAAGCGCAAACGAGGGTATCGATAGGAAGACCCATTTTCTTCGCAAAATATCCTGCCAAAATATCACCGAAATTACCGGTGGGAACAACGAAATTAACAAGATCACCCTTGCTTATCTCCCCTGCATCCAAAAGGTCGGAATAAGACTTGAAATAATAAACTATCTGAGGAGCAAGGCGACCGATATTAATTGAATTAGCACTTGATAAACGAATGCCTTTAGGGAGAATATCATTTCTATCCGATTCATCAAATATATTTTTAACGCCTGTTTGAGCATCATCAAAATTTCCGCGAACAGCACACACGCAAACGTTGCTTCCCTTCTGGGTTACCATTTGCGCCTTCTGAATATCGCTGACACCGCCGAAGGGGTAGAAAACAATAATCCTTGTTCCCTCAACGTCATGGAAGCCATGCAAAGCTGCTTTACCCGTATCACCGCTGGTAGCGGTTAAAATAACAACTTCATCTTCACAGCCCGTCTTCTTCATAGCTCCGGTTATAAGCTGAGGAAGCATGGAAAGAGCAACATCCTTGAAAGCGCTTGTAGGACCGCGGAAAAGCTCTAAAACGTATTTATCCCCTACCTTAACGGTTGGAGTTAAGTCCTCAGTTTCAAACTTGCCGGTATAAGCTTTTGAAACAAGCTCCTTCATTTCATCCTTTGAAAAATCATCAAAAAGGGCGCCGAGGATATACTCAGCCATTTCCATAGCGGAAAGCCCTAAAGCCTTTTCCCAATCAAAATCAAGTTCCGAAAAATCGCTCAGCATATATAAACCGCCATCGGGCGCAATACCCTTTAATATAGCGCTCGATGGAGATGCTTTTTCGTTATTATTTCTTGTGCTTTGATAAATCATAAAAATCTCCAATCTTTTCTTGCAATTTCAATATATATATGATATAATACTTTGAGTTAGATTTCAAGTGTTTTTTTATTTTTGCTTGAATTTTAAAAAAATATCGCATTTTTCTACGGGGGATGTTTAAATGAACATTGCTATTCTCGGCTTCGGAACTGTTGGCTATGGCGTTTATGAGCTTGCTCAAAAAACCAATAATATCGAAGTTAAATACGTTTTAGATCTTCAAAAGCATGAAGGCTTGACCGCAAAGAGCGTTACCGATATCGCTGAAATCTTATCTGATTCTTCGGTTGATACCGTAGTTGAGCTCATTGGTGGCCACAGACCTGCTTATGATTTCATAACTGCTTCCTTAAAGGCAGGAAAAAACGTTATCACCGCCAATAAGCTCGTTATCTGCGAGCATTATGAAGAGCTCACGGCTCTTGCCAAGGAAAATAAAGTTGCATTGAGATATACTGCAGCAGTAGGCGGTGGAATCCCCTGGCTCATCAATCTTGAAAGAACCATCAAAACAAGCGAGGTTAAAAAGGTTCGCGGAATCTTCAACGGAACCACTAACTACATACTTGATGCTATGCATCGCGATGGAACTCAATTTGAAGTGGCTTTAAAAGAGGCTCAAAAGCTTGGCTTTGCAGAAGCAGATCCGAGCTCTGATATTGACGGCCTTGATACAAAGCGAAAGATCGCAATTTCAGCTAATATTTCTTTTGGTGTTTCGGTAGCTTCGGACGAAGTAGACGTTATTGGAATTCGCAACGTATCTTCCGAAGCCATAAGGGATGCTGAAAAGCATGAGTACATTTGTAGGCTTATAGCTAAAACAATGAAAACTAACGAAGGCATAGCCGCTTGGGTTGAGCCGACCTTCGTTAAGAAGGATACTGTTTACTCAAGCGTTACAGAGAATTTTAACCACATCGCGCTCGAAGCGGAAAACGTTGGCCCCTTAAGCTTCTTTGGCTATGGAGCAGGAAGATATCCAACCGCTTTTACAGTTATCAATGACTGCATAGATGTAGCAAACGGAAACAAAAAAACATACAATGAAAATATGGAGAAGGCTCATATAAATAACGAGATTGCCTCCCATAAATATTACATATTCTCTTCTGCTTCCATTGATTTCGATGGAATTGAAATTGCCGAGAAATGGGACAACGGAATCCTCACTGAAGCTATCTCTGTTGGCTCAATGCATAAAATTTATAAAGAGCTCCTCAAAAAAGACCCGAAGGCTTTTGTTGCAGGTGTTTATTAAGGATTGGAGATAAATTGAATTATGTTTAAGGTTTTAAAATTCGGCGGCTCCTCAATGGCGGATGCAAGCCAATATCAAAAGGTTAAAGAAATCGTTCTTGCGGAAAGCTCAAGAAAGGTTGTTGTCGTTTCAGCGGCAGGAAAAAGATTTTCGGGAGATAATAAGATAACAGACCTTCTTTATCTTTGCTATGCGCATATTCAGTATGGTGTTAGCCCCGATGATATTTTTGATATGATCGCAGATAGATATATTCAGATAAGAAACGATCTCAAGCTCAACACTAACATCGAAGCTGAGCTCGATGCTATCAGAAAGAAAATCAAATCAGGAATCACTCAGGATGAATTGGTTTCACGCGGTGAATATCTCTCGGCGCTTCTTCTCGCAGATTTCCTCGGATATAAATTTGTTGATGCAACAGATTGGCTCACCTTTAAATTCGATGGAACTATCGACACCAAGAAATCCTATTCGAGGCTTCAGAATATTCCTTATGAAAAGGGCATCGTTATTCCCGGATTTTATGGAATTCTTCCCAATGCAAAAATCCGTGTTATGACTCGTGGAGGCTCCGATATAACAGGTGCTCTTGCGGCGGCGGCATTTAACGCAGACGTTTACGAAAACTGGACCGATGTTTCCGGCGTTTTAATGGCAGACCCGAGAATCGTTGATAATCCTAAGCCGATTAAACATATTACTTATGATGTGCTTCGCGAGCTTTCTTATATGGGCGCTCAGGTGCTTCACGAAGGAACCATCTTCCCCGTTAAAAAAGCAAACATTCCGCTTAACATAAGAAATACAAACGCTCCGAATGACCCCGGAACGGTTATATTAAAGACCTGCGAAGAAATCGATAAAGACGACAATCTAATCACTGGCATCGCCGGTCGCCACGACTTCACAATTCTCACAATCACTAAACATGGTCTTTCAGCAGCAGTTGGTATGCTCAAAAAAATCGCTGAGATTTTCGAAAAACATGGAGTTGCAATAGAATATGCCCCCTCGGGAATTGACTGCTTCTCCTTCGTTATGCCAACCGCTAATATTGAAGATAAGCTTTATAGCGTTATTGCTGATATAGAAAATGAAATCAAGCCAGAAAAGACCGACGTTGTTGATAAGATTTCCGTAATCGCAGTTATTGGAAGAAAGATGGCCTTTAAGCCAGGCACTTCAGGAAAGCTTTTTGCAGCACTCGGTAACAACGGAATCAATATTCGCATGATTTCTCAGGGACCTGATGAGAGAAATATCATCGTTGGAACAGATAACAAAGATTACGAAAAAACAATAAAAGTTATTTACGATAGCTTTATAAGATAATTGAAGGTGAATTAAATGAAAAAATATAACGTAGCCGTTCTCGGCGCAACAGGCGCCGTTGGCAGAGAGATGATCAAGCTTTTAGAGGAAAGAAATTTCCCTGTTGAAAACATCAAGTTTTTAGCATCCAAGAGAAGCGTTGGCAAGCTTATCCCCTTCTGCGGAAAAGAAATCGCAGTTGAAGAAGCAACAACCGATTCCTTCCAAGGAATGGACATTGTTTTGGGCGCTGCAAGCAACGATCTTGCAAAAGAAATGGCTCCGCATATCGTAAAAGCGGGTGCAGTTTTTGTTGATAACTCAAGTGCTTTCAGAATGGATAAGGATGTTCCTTTGGTTGTTCCCGAAATTAATCCCGAGGACGCAAAAACACACAAGGGCATCATTTCAAACCCCAACTGCTCAACCATCATTACTTTGGTTGCTATAAACGCTCTCAATAAATTAAGCCCCATCAAATCTGTTATTGCTTCAACCTATCAGGCGGTTTCAGGCGCGGGCGCAGGCGGCCCTATTGAGCTTGAGAATCAAACTAAAGCTCTTATGAATGGCGAAGAAATCAAGGCCGAAATTTTCTCTCATCAAATCGCAGAAAACCTCATTCCTAAAATTGGAAGCGGCCTCGATAATGGATATACAACTGAAGAAATGAAAATGCAAAACGAAGGCAGAAAGATTATGCATCTTCCCGAGCTTCTCGTTAGCTGCACATGTATTCGCGTTCCTGTTGTACGTTCACATTCTATTTCTGTTATCATCCGTTTAGAGGATAAGGTTTCGGTTGAGGATGCAAGAAACATCATCGCTTCTGCTCCCGGCTGCAAGCTTGTTGATGATCTTAACAACAACATCTTCCCCATGCCTATCGACACAAGCAATCAGGACCTTGTGTTTGTTGGTAGAATCCGTGAGGATCTAACATGCGATGGCGCTATCAACCTTTGGTGCTGCGGCGATCAGGTTAGAAAGGGCGCTGCTCTCAATACTATCCAGATTGCAGAGCTTTTAATCTAATTTTTGGTTTGCAAGGCAAATACTCGTCAATCCTTTGTGGATTGACGAGTATTTTAACAAAGAAAACGCGTAAATCTGTTCTTTAAAATCAGGTTCGGATTATCCGCGTTTGCTTAAGAAAACAAGCAAGATAAAAGGAACGGTTATGTACAAATACGAACTTCATGCTCACACCTGCCAGTGCGATAAAGTTGCCACCATAAGCGGCGAACAATTGGTAGAAGCCTATCATCAAGGGGGATACAACGGGTTGGTGATTACCGACCATTATTTTTCTTTGTTTTTTGATTGGTTTGGGGAGGAACTCACAGGCAAAGCCAAAGAGGAAATCATAACCCGTTGGTTAAAGGGATATTACACCGCCAAAAATGCGGGGGAGAAAATCGGATTCACGGTGCTTCCCGGTGCGGAGGTCCGCTTTGCCGGTTCTGCCAACGATTATTTGGTTTACGGGTTGGAAGAACAGGATTTTTACACCCTTCCTTACCTGCATCAATTGAAAAATTTAGAAGAATTAACAAAGGCGCTTCCCTCTTATGCCTTGGTGGTACAAGCCCACCCATTTCGGGACGGAATGTTGGTGCATTCTCCCGAAACCCTGTTCGGAATAGAAGGGTATAATGGCTCGAACCCTCCCATTCGCAACGAGTTGGCAAAGGTGTTTGCTTCCCATTGCGGCAAACCCATCACCTCCGGCTCCGATTGCCACCATCTTCACGCGGTGGGCAAAGGGGGCATTGTAACCCA
>JAZORV010000287.1:0-3749 GCA_045656785.1 Acutalibacteraceae bacterium
ATATAGACGGCATAACCTTAAAGCAGTATATTGAAAGCTCAGATAAAATTCCGTGGAAAAATACCGTTAGTATTATTATGCAGATTCTTCGCGCTTTGCAGCATGCTCACGATAAGGGAATTATCCATCGTGATGTTAAACCTCAGAATATTATGCTTACTCACGAGGGAACAATCAAGGTTGCCGATTTTGGTATCGCAAGATTTGCAAGAAGCGATTATAAAACAATAACAGATAAAGCTATCGGTTCGGTTCATTATATAAGCCCCGAGCAGGCGAGAAGCGAGGTAACGGATGAAAAAGCCGATATCTATTCGCTCGGTGTTATAATGTATGAAATGCTTTCGGGTCGCCTGCCTTTTGAAGCGGAGAGCGCAGTTATTGTTGCGATGATGCAGCTTCAAAATGAGGCTAAGCCTTTAAGAGATATCGACCCCACAATTCCTTTGGGCCTTGTACAGATAACAATGAATGCAATGGAGAAAGAGGTTGTAAGGAGATATCAGACTGCCGCTGAAATGCTCTGCGATCTTGAAGCCTTCAGAAGAGACCCAACTGCTACCTTTGAGCGTAATTATTACGTTGATAATGCGCCTACAAGATTCATTCCTCAGCCCGAAGCTCAAAAGCCACAAGAGTTGCAGGAAGACCCCAAAGAAAACGAAAATAAGAACAAATGGGTTCCTATCGTTACGGGTATTCTTATTGCTTTTGCGGTTGTTATAGTTTTCGTTGTAGGATGGCTTATTTATAAAAACTTTACCACTAGCACAGATGCGAATAAATGCCCCCAGTTTGTCGGAATGACTCTTGAGGAGATCAACAAAAAATACGGCGATGATGAATATACCTTCAAAATTGTTAAGGTTGAAAGAGACCCCTCACAGTATGAAAACGGTGAGGTTGTAACCCAAAAGCCCGCTAAGGGAACCGAAATCAAAAAGAAGGATAAGATAACTCTCCAAGTGGCAGTTTTCGAAGATATGATAGAGGTTCCTCATGTAGAAGATATCGAAAAGGATGAGGCGGTTGCTCAGCTAAAAGAGCGAGGCTTCAAAAATATTGTTTTCGAGAAAATAAATGATGATGCGGTTGTTGAAGGCAACGTTGTTAAACTTGAACCTGCTGCAGAATCTCTTATTTATCCTAATACAGAGCTTAAGGTTTATATTAGCGAAGGTAAAAAAATAAATTATACCGAAGTTCCGGACCTTCTCGACATTCTTGAGGACGACGTTGACGCACAACTAAAAAAAGCTAACCTTGAGCTTGGATATGTTTCTCGTGAATATAATGAAACCAAGCCCGAAGGATACGTTATTTATCAAAGTGAAAAAGAGGGCGCAACGGTTAAAGAAGGAACAAAGATTAATATAACTGTCAGCAAGGGGCCGGTGCCCGTTGTCAGTGTTTATATTACTGTTGCTCTTCCGAATGACTGTGAGTTTGATTCGGGTTACGTAACCGTTGATGGGCTTAATGAAAATTATTCGAGCGCATATATCTCAAGTTTCACTAATGAAGCTTTTTGCGGATTCGAAATTAAATCAACCGAAAGTACGGAAACTTTCGATATATATCTTGTAGATCCTTCAGGAACCAGATATAAATATCAGCAGATGAAGGCTGACTTTAAAAAGGATGACTTTAAAGTTACTAAAGAATATAACGAGTATCCTGTTTTTAGCGCGGTAACCGAATAATGGAAGGTATTTTAAGAAAGATGATTGCCGGTTTCTGCTATGTGGAAGCCGGCCAATCCGTATATGAATGTAAGCCCCGAGGCAATATGCGAAGAATGGGAAATATTTTAGCAGGGGATATCGTTGAATTTTCTCCTTTGGGCAACGGCAAAGGTGTTGTTGAGGGCGTTGTCAAAAGAAAAAACAGCCTTGTTAGACCGCCTGTAGCCAACGTCGGAAGGCTTTTTATCGTTTCATCGCAAAATACGCCTGCTCCCAACCCGTTGATAATTGATAGAATAATAGCTATTGCCGAAAGCAAGGGGATAGAGCCTGTTGTAGTATTTAATAAATCCGATATGGGAGAGCTTGAAAGCTGGAGAGAGCTTTATGAAAAGGCAGGTTATAAATCTTTTGCAGTGTCTGCAAAGCAACCTGAAACGCTATATGAGCTTAAAGAGTTCCTTTATTCGGGAGAAGGCATATCTGTTTTCACAGGAAATTCCGGTGTTGGAAAATCAAGTATTTTGAATGCTATCCTTCCGGAACTTTCACTGGCCACGGGGGAAGTTAGTGAAAAGCTTGGGCGAGGAAGACATACCACGCGCCACGTTGAGCTATATCCTTTAGGCAATGGATATATCGCCGATACTCCCGGTTTTTCTTCGATGGATCTGCAAAAGTGCGAGGTCGTTTCAAAGGATGAGCTTAGCTTCTGCTTTAAAGAGTTTTCCAATTATATCGGTGGATGTAAGTTCACCTCTTGCTCCCATACGGGAGAGAAGGGCTGCGCCATCGAAGAGGCGGTCAATGGGGGAAAAATAGCAGAAAGCCGATATAAAAGCTATAAAAATCTCTATAATGAAATTAAGGATATCAAGGAATGGATGCTAAAGGGAAAATAAAAGCCGCCGTGGTTTGCGGGGGCGAAATTAAGGATATTGAATGGCTTAAATCCGAGTTAATAGAAGCGGATTTTATCATAGCCGCAGACAGCGGCTATGACTATTGCCTCAAGGCTAATATATCTCCTGATGTTCTGATAGGTGATTTTGATTCCGTTAAAGGAAAAATTGAAGAAAAAATATTGAAGCTTTCTCTTCCAAAGAAAAAGGATAAAACGGATTTTGAGGTTTGTCTTGATTATTGTATCGAAGAGAAAATAATGAATGTTTTCGTTTACGGAGCATCGGGCGGAAGACCGGGGCATAGCCTTGCGGCAATCTTCGCCTCGCTAAAAGCCTTTAAAAACGGACTAAAAATCAAGCTCATTTCCGAGAATAATGAAATGTTTTTCGTAGATAATGAGGTCGAGATCCTTAAAGATAAGCCATATATATCTATCTTTGCTCTTGAAAAAAACGCAGTTATCTCGCTTTATGGATTTGAATATTCTTTAGAAAATTTCATGCTTAAAAATTGCTCTCCGCTTGGAGTTAGTAACGAGATAACAGGAGAAAAAGGAACAATAAAGGTTACTTCGGGCAACCTTCTTGTTATTGCAGAAAAATAAATATGTAACAAATCAACCGCTTCTCGAGTATTATATAAATAGAGAATGATACTCGGGGAGCGTGTATTTATGTTTAAGCAAAGATGCGGAAGGCTTCGCTGCCTTTCAGCTGTGGGGTTTGGAACGTTAATTGCGTTTTATTGCTCAACAAGGGTATTGATAATTCTGCTCGCGCTCGGCGTAATCGTTCTTGGGCTATCTTTGCCACGAAACTAATGGGGGTTACATAAGTTATGAAGGTAGTAGTTGTAAAAAGTCCGAAAATATTGAGGGCCATCCTCCGATTTGCCTTTAAAATAAAAAAAGAAGAGCAATAAATATCGAAAAAATATCCGTCGCTATCGGTTTTGGCGACGGTTTTCTTTTTAATGGTAAAAATATCTTGATAAATTCTAATAATTGTGATAAAATATCGATTGTATGAAAAAAATAATGTGAGGAAAATCAAGTGGCAGATTTAAAAAAAGAAATCGAAAGAAGAAGAACGTTTGCAATAATCTCCCATCCTGACGCAGGTAAAACTACTCTTACTGAGAAATTCCTTTTATATGGAG
>JAZORV010000288.1:0-12741 GCA_045656785.1 Acutalibacteraceae bacterium
ATATCGTTATAACCGATGGTTTTTCCGGCAACATCTGCCTTAAAACTATCGAGGGAACCGCTTCGGGTCTTATGAAGATGATAAAAGGCGTCTTCAAGAAAAGCCTAAAAAATAAGCTCGCCGCAGGACTTGTGCTTTCGGATATGGGTGAGGTAAAAAAAGCGCTCGATTATACAGAGGTTGGAGGCGCTCCTATTATTGGCGTTCAGAAGCTTGTTTTTAAAGCCCACGGCAGCTCAAATGCAAAGGCAATTAAGAATGCCATCAGGGTTGCTTCTGCTTGCGCTGAAAGCAATATGATAGGGGATATAAGCGAAAATATAAAAGCTTTGAAAGAGAATGATAATGATGAAGAAGCTTGAGGCTTTTTTGCAATATGAATTTAAGAATAAACAGCTTCTCAAAAATGCCTTAACTCATTCCTCCTTTGCCAACGAAAATAAGCCGGCAGGAGGCTCAAATGAGCGCTTGGAATTTTTGGGAGATTCTGTTCTTTCAATAATCGTTGCAGAGCATATTTTTAAAAACTATAAAAACCTTCCCGAAGGCGAACTCACGAAAATCAGAGCCTCTCTCGTTTGCGAGAGCGCGCTTTATGAATTTTCCGAGGAGCTTCATCTTGGCGAGTTTCTGCTTTTGGGAAAGGGAGAGGCTCAAAACGGAGGCAATCGTCGCCCATCAATTTTAGCGGATGCCTTTGAAGCTGTTCTTGCTGCAATTTATCTTGATGGCGGCATAGAACCTGCTAAGCGCCATGTTTTAAGATTTATTGATAAAAAGCTTGCTTGCATGAATACCGTTGCTTTTAAGGATTATAAAACCCTTTTGCAAGAGGTTATTCAGCAGAACCCCGAAGAAAAACTCGAATATGTGTTGGTTGGCGAATCCGGCCCCGACCATGATAAGCAGTTTAAGGTTGAAGTGCATCTTAATTCCAACGTTATCGGAGCTGGTGTTGGCGGAAGCAAAAAACGCGCAGAGCAGGAGGCCGCAAGGCAGGCGCTTGAGCTTATGGGCGAAAAGCTATGATAAAGCATTCCAATATCTCCGTCTTTGTTCCGCATATAGGATGTCCTCAAAGGTGTTCGTTTTGCAATCAGGTGCATATAACGGGCTCGAGAGAAATCCCATCTGAAGAAACTGTTGATAACGCTGTTAAAGAAGCGTTAAGCTCTTCAAAATATGAGCCTTCGAGCGGTGAGCTTGCCTTTTTTGGCGGTAGCTTTACCGCAATTAGCAGAGATTATATGCTATCTCTTTTAAAGGCCGCAAAAAAGCATATTGATAATGGCAGCGTTTCGGGAATCAGAATTTCAACAAGACCCGATGCTATTAACGAAGAGGTTTTGGGTATTCTGAAGGAATATGGCGTAACAGCTATTGAGCTCGGTGCTCAAAGCATGGATGATGAGGTGCTTGCGCTTAATAAAAGAGGGCATACCGCGTCGGACGTCGTAAAGGCTTCAGAGCTTATAAAAAGCCAAGGCTTTTCTTTAGGGCTCCAGATGATGACAGGGCTTTTGGGAGATACAAACGATAAAGCGCTTAAAACCGCCGAAAGGATAATTTCTTGCCGTCCCGAAACGGTTAGAATTTATCCAACCGTGGTTTTGAAAAACACATATCTCGGTTCTCTTTTTGAAAAGGGGGAATATAAGCCGCAGTCGGTAGAAGAAGCAGCCAGCCTTTCGGCAAAGCTTATTCCGCTTTTTGAAAAAGAAAACATTAAGGTCATAAGAGTCGGCCTTCATTCCATTGATGAAGAAAGCGTTTTGGGAGGCGCCTGGCATCCCGCATTTGGCGAGCTTGTTTCAAACGAGCGCTATCTTAATATAATCAAGGAAGAATTGAAAAATAAAGAAAGCGGAGAATATTCCGTTTTTGTTAATAAAAATGATATATCAAAAGCGGTCGGTCAGCGCCGCAGAAATATAGAAAGTCTTAAAGCTTCGGGCTATTTTGTTAAGATTTTCGGCGATGAAGCAATAAAGCCTTTCGAGGTTAAAATAAAAGAAGGAGAAAGATAAAATGCTGTTAAAGTCAATAGATATTCAAGGCTTTAAATCCTTCGCAGATAAAACGCATTTGCAGTTCGGTCAAGGAATAACTGCGGTTGTCGGTCCTAACGGAAGCGGAAAAAGCAATATTTCCGATGCTGTTCGTTGGGTATTGGGTGAGCAATCAACAAAGAGCCTTCGCGGAGGCTCGATGGAGGACGTTATATTCTTAGGCTCCGATACCCGCCGTCCGCAGGGCTTTGCTGAAGTTACGCTTACTATCGATAATTCCGATAGAAGCCTTAATTTTGATAATGATACAGTTTCCGTTACGAGAAGATACTATCGCTCCCATGAAAGCGAGTATCTTATTAACGGAATTTCCGTTCGCCTTCGCGATGTTAATGAGTTATTTATGGATACAGGTCTCGGAAGAGATGGTTATTCCATGATTGGTCAAGGAAAAATCGATAGCATCGTTGGCGCAAAACCGCAGGAAAGAAGAGATATTTTCGAAGAAGCTTCGGGAATATCAAGATATAGATATAGAAAAATTGAAGCCGAAAGAAAGCTTAATGCCGCCGAAGAAAATATGGTAAGGCTTAGGGATATTTTTGCCGAGCTTGAGGGCAGAATGGGCCCTTTGAAAAGGCAGAGCGAAAAGGCTCATAAATATCTTGAACTTCGCGATGTAAGAAAAGAGCTTGAAATCGGTCTTTGGTTAAATTCTCTTGATAACTCTAAGGATACCTTGAGAAATCAGGAGAGAAAAATCGATCTTGCAAAATCTCAATATGATGAAATCGATAAGAAAATCGAGGAGATGGGCAAGGAGCAAGAGGGCAATATCGAAAAGAATGTCGCCCTCAATACCGCTATCGATGACTGCAGAAGGCAGTCGGCTGAATTTGAAGAAGCCGCCGCAAGAACCGAGGGCGATATTGCGGTTGTTAATAATACTATCGACCATAATAATCAAAATATAGATAGAATCCGCGGCGAAATCGATCAGCTCAAGGTTTCTGATGAATCTGCAGAGCAGAGCATAATCAGCGAAAACGAGAGAATGGAATTCAAGAAAAAAGAAAAGTCTGCAACCGATGAAAAAATCGAATCGGTAACAGCTGAAATGAATTCCCTTATTGCCGATAGCGAGGGCTATTCCAAGAAAATGGAGGAGCTTATCTTAAAGCTTAACGAGATTTCTTCTCAAAGCTCTGATAGGCAGGTTAAGCTTGCTTCTTCCGAAACCGCATTAAGAGAAATTGAAACCAGAAGAATTGCGGTTAAAGAGAATAAGCAGGAGATAGAGGCTTATCTTTCTGAAAATGAAAAAGAGCTCGCGGCTTTGCTTGAGGATAAAAAGAATCTTGAGGAAACCGTTTCGGAGCGTGAAAATACTCTCGCGGGCTATAAAAGGCGCCTCGAAAACAGAGAAGAATGCTATAAAAACGCAACCGCTCAGGTTGATAAATTAAAGCTCGATATCGAGGATAGTAAACGCAGAGCCGATATCTTCCGTGATCTCGAAAAGAATATGGAAGGCTTCAATTTCGCTGTTAAAACGGTTATAAACAAGCATAAATCGGGCGAAATGAAGGGTATCCACGGACCTATCATCCGCTTGATAAGTGTTGATAAGGAGTTTTCCGTTGCGGTTGAAACCGCTCTCGGAAATTCTGCTCAGAATATCGTAACCGATAATGAAAACGATGCCAAAAGAGCAATCGAGATGCTCAAAAGAGAAAAAGCCGGACGAGCGACCTTCTTGCCCGTTTCTTCCATTGAAGGCAGATATATTAATGAAGATAAGCTTGACGGAATGTATGGCTATGTTGGAATCGCATCAGACCTTTGCGACTGCGATGAAAAATATAAGGAGATAGTTGTATCCCTTCTTGGCAGAACCATTGTTGCAGAGGATCTCGATAGCGCGGTTGCTATTGCTAAAAAATTCAATTATAAATATAAAACCGTTTCTCTTGATGGTCAGCTCGTTAATGCCGGCGGCTCTATGACGGGTGGCTCATTATCCAAGCATTCGGGTCTTCTCAGCCGCGCGGGTGATATTGAAGCGCTCGAAAAGGATATCAAAAAGCTTTCTGAAAAGCTCGAAATAAAGCTTTCGGAGCAAAGAAATGCCGAGGCATCCTTAGAAGCTGTTAAAAATGATATTATCAACGTTGAAGCTGAGCTTAAAACCGCAAACGAGGATTTAATCCGAGTTTCAGGAGAAGAGCGCAGAGTTTCAGGGCTTGTATCATCAGGAAAGCATAATATCGAGGTTCTTAATATCGAACTTCAGACGGCCGATGAAAGAGAGAAAGAGAATCTTCTCATAATTGAGGAATCAGAGGCTGTAATTAAGGAGATTGAAGCTAAAAGCCAGGATATCAGAGCCGAGATGGATAGCATAGATGGCGGTAGAACAACTCTTGCCGACCGTCGCGAGCAAATTTCAGATGAATTAACAAGATTGAAGCTCTCGAGCGCAACTTTAGAAAAGGATATCGAAGCAATTTCCAGATCTGTTGAGGCTTTTCGTCAGTCCCTTTCGGATAGAGCTTACAGAGTCGATCAGCTCGAGCTTGAATGTGAGCAGCTTGAAAACAGAAACAAAGAACTTCTGGAAAAAATAGAGGAGCATAAAGCCTCTATTGCGGATTATAAAAATAAAGCTCAGGAAAAGCTTGCTGAAATCGAAACTCTGAGAGCCGAAAGAGAAGCCTTTGAGCAGAGAAACTTCAGCATTCGAGCTGAAGAAAAAGCGCTCATGGAGGACAAAGAAAAGTTATCCGGAGAGCTTGTAAGGCTCGAGGAAAGAAAAAATGCGATGATCAGAGAATATGATGATATCGTTAAAAAGCTTTTCGATGAATATGAGCTCACCAAAACCGAAGCCGAGGAGCTTGGCATTGAATTAGAGGACCCGAGCGAGGCTAAAAAGCAGCTTGCTGAGATCAAATCTCAGATAAGAGCTCTTGGAGACGTCAACGTTGCGGCTATCGATGAATATAAGGAAGTCAGCGAGAGATATACATTCTATAAAGAGCAGCTCGAGGATATCGAGAAAACGAGAACCGAGCTTTATAAGCTTATAGGAACGCTTACTCAAACCATGAAGGAGCTCTTTAACGAAGGCTTCGAGAAGATTAACCGCAATTTCTCCAAAACCTTCACCGATCTTTTCGGAGGCGGAACCGCTGAATTAACCCTTTCCGACCCCGAGAATATTTTGGAGAGCGGAATTGATATTTCGGTTAGAATTCCGGGCAAAACCGTTTCAAAAATCGAACCTCTTTCGGGCGGAGAAAAAGCGCTTGTTGCAATTTCTATTTATTTTGCAATTATGCTCGTAAATCCGCCGCCATTCTGTCTTCTCGACGAGGTTGAATCGGCGCTCGATGAGGTCAACGTTGATAGAGTTGCGGAATATATGCATAGAATGAATGCTTCAACTCAGTTTATCTGTATCACTCATCGAAGAGGAACAATGGAAGCGGCTGATATGCTCTATGGCGTAACTATGCAGGAAAAGGGCGTTTCGAAGTTGCTCGAAATCAACGTTTCGGAGCTTGAGAAGAAACTAAACATAAAATAAGGAGCCGTAATATGGGCATTTTTTCGAAAATAAACAACGGGCTTAAAAAAACAAGAGATTCTTTTTTAGGCGTTGTTAATAACATTGTTAATAGCTTTACGAAAATCGATGAGGACCTTTTTGAGGAGCTCGAGGAAGCCTTGGTTATGAGCGATATGGGTATGGCTTCTGCCGAAGGCGTTATCGAGGCTTTAAGAGAAAAGGTTAAAACAGATGGTATAACCGACCCGAAGGAAATTTATACCGCGCTCGAAGAAATAATTGTTGAGCTTATGGGAGAGGAAAAGGGGCTTGAGCTCAATACCAAGCCCTCCGTTATCCTTGTTATCGGTGTTAATGGTGTCGGAAAAACGACCACCATCGGAAAACTCGCCGCGAATCTTAAAAAAGAAGGCAAAAAGGTTATTTTGGGTGCAGCCGATACCTTCCGCGCCGCTGCTATCGAGCAGCTCGAGGTATGGGCGGATAGGGCAGAGGTTGATATTATAAAAAGCGTTCAGGGAAGCGACCCCGCATCGGTCGTTTTCGATACGATTGCCGCGGCAAAAGCAAGAGGCGCAGACGTTATTATCTGCGATACCGCAGGAAGACTTCATAATAAGAAAAATCTTATGGATGAGCTTGCAAAGATAAGCAGAATTATTGGAAGAGAGCTTCCCGAGGCCTCGGTTGAAAATCTGCTCGTTCTCGATGCCGCAACAGGTCAAAATGCTGTTAATCAGGCAAGAGAATTTAAAAATGCCGCTGATATAACAGGAATTGTTTTAACAAAGCTTGATGGAACCGCTCGCGGAGGAATCGTTTTAAGTATTCATAACGAGCTTGGAATCCCCGTAAAGTTCGTAGGAGTTGGCGAGGGTATCGACGACCTTCAGCCGTTTGATACAAAGAGCTTCGCCCATTCGCTTTTTGCAGGCGAGGAATAATCCCGAAAGGAAAAGATATATGATTACATCTAAGCAGCGCGCCTATTTGCGCGGTCTTGCAAATTCATTAGAGCCTCTTTTGCAGGTTGGCAAAGAGGGAATAAATGAGCATACCCTCCGCCATGTTGCTGAGGCGCTCGAAAAAAGAGAGCTTATAAAATGCAGAGTTCTCGAAACCTCTCCCGAATCTTCCAGGCAAGCGGCAGATGAGATTGCCCAAAAAATCGGCGCAGAGGTGGTTCAGGTTATCGGCTATCGTTTTGTGCTTTATAAAAGAGCAGAAAAGCCTGAAAACAGAAAAATAGAGCTACCGAAGGCAAAAAAGAAATAATGAAAACCGTTATTTTCGGAGGCTCGTTTAATCCGCCCCATATCGGGCACTATGAAATGGTGAAGCTTTTGGAGGAAAGAGAGGATGTTGAAAAAATCCTTATAATCCCCAATAAAGCTCCCGTTCATAAGGTTGGTTTTGGCTTTGCCGATAATTCGGAAAGGCTTAATATGGCTTTGCTTTTAGCCTCGGATTTTAAGAAGGCAGAGGTTCTTGATATCGAGCTCGAAAGAGATGAAAAGAGTTATTCTTATTTAACCCTCCTTGAGCTTACAAAGAGAAGCCCTGAAAAGGATTTTTGGTTTCTGTGCGGCGCCGATATGCTCGTAACTCTTAAAACCTGGTATGAATATAAAAAGCTCATAGAGCTTTGTGGTTTTTTAGCTGTATTCAGAAAAGGTGAGGATAGAGAGCGCTTCGATAACGCGGTAAAGGAATTAAAGCTTGATGGTGCAAAAATCGAGGGCATTTTTGCGGAGATTTCGGAGGTTTCGAGCACCGAAGTCAGAAGAAAAATTTCTGATAGAGAGAGCTTTGAGGATATTGTCCCCGAAAAAATAGCAAGCTATATAAGGAAAAGAAAAATTTATAAGGAGGAGCAGAGCTTGGATATCGAAAAATTAAAAAAGCATATTAAAGATAGATTAACCGAAAAAAGGTTTCATCATTCTCTTTGCGTTGCTGATGAAGCAGTTCGCTTGGCCGACCGTTATGGCGCAAACAAAGAAAAAGCATATCTTGCAGGTCTGCTTCATGACGTATTAAAGGATACCTCTTGCAATGAACAGTTGAAATTTGCAAAAGAGTTTGGTATAATACTTAGTGATCTTGAATTTTCTGCGCCAAAGCTTTATCATTCTCTCATCGGTTGCGAATACGTTAAGAATATTTTAGGAATCGATGATGAGGAGATATACGGCGCAATAAAATATCATACAACTGCCCGCGCGGGGATGTCCCTTTTAGAAAAGGTGATTTATCTTGCGGATTATACGTCTCTCGATAGAGATTATAACGGGGTGGATATGATGAGAGAGGCAGTGGATAAAGGGCTTAGGGTTGCTTTAAAGGAGGCATTGGATTTTACAGTGTCCGATCTTAAATCAAGAAGCGTTCCCATCCATCCCGATACCCTTGCCGCTTGGCAGGAATATAGTGAAGAAAATTAATGGTTGTAATAGAGAAAAAAGGGGATATATATGGATTTCGAATTTCAGCCTATTGAAGACGTCGATTATGACGACTCGGAAAACGAAGATATAATTGAGGGCGGAGAAGATAGCGAAAATTCTTCTGAAAACGATTTCGTCGATATATCGAGTTCATCGGATGTCGGCGGTGAGGATGATTTTGATTTAATGAGTATGGGAAAGAAAAAGAAGAGAAATAAGCTCAGAGTTGCAATAAACGTGGTAACCTCCATAATTCTTGCCATCAGCCTTTTGCTGACAGCCGGCGGAATAACCTATCTTAATATAGAGGATGAAACGGTTACCAATAATAGCGAGGTGTTTATTCCTCCTCACGTAAGTTCAAGCGCTGACGTAACTTATTTTCTTGTTCTTGGTTGCGATTGGACCGAAACCAAGCAAACCGACGTTATGGTCGTTGTTTGTATGGACCATAAGAAGGATAAAGTCAGCATGCTTCAAATCCCGAGAGATACTTATATAAATACAGGTTATAAGATAAATTCAGCTTACGCTATGGCTCCCGAAGGCAAGCGCTTGAATGCGGTATGCCAGGTGTTAAGCAATGAGCTTCAGATACCGATAGATCATTATGTTCTTTTCTCGATTGAGGCGGCGGTTAAGGTGGTCGATACCCTTAACGGAGTTAAGATGAAGCTCGATTATCCCATAAGAATTGAAAATCCGTTAAAATTCGGTAAGTATTACACCCTCCGCCCCGATGAGAATGGTTACGTTAACCTATCGGGTAAGGATGCGATAGGCTTTATGAGAAAGCGTAAAGGAAACGAAGTTGGATACGAAACGGGAAGCGATATCGATAGAATAAAGATGCAGAGAAAATTCTATGCCGCGCTTTTTAAAAAACTTACTCAAATGTCTGCAAGCCAGGTGGCTACCATAGCTTCGGAATGTATGGACGAGGTTCAAACGAGTCTTACTTATAACGATGCTTTAGCCTATGCCTATGAGGTTATGAAGATGAATATGAAGGATGTTCATATCTTTGGCCTTCCGGGTCAGGGCGCATGGCATAATGGCGGAAGTTATTATTCTATCCATAAGGATGAATACGTTAAAATGTTTAATAAGCACTTTAATCCTTATGGTGATAAGATAACCGTTGAGGACGTTGGAATGACCGAACTTCATACCTTGAATGGTGATTACTATTATGAATGGTTGACAGGCGAAGATTCAACGCTGGAAGATTATTAAGAAAAGGTGAAAATATAAGTGGAAGCAGAAAAGATATTATCGCTTGCCGTAAAAGCGCTTGATTCAAAAAAAGCGCTCAATATGTCGGCAATAAAGGTTAGCGATTTAACTGTTATAACAGAATATTTCGTTATAGCAACCGCAACATCTTCAACCCATGTAAGAGCGCTTGCGGAAGAGGTTGAGGATAAAATATCCAAAGAGGGCATCGAGCCGAAGTCGATTGAGGGCAGAGCCACAAATTGGATTTTGATAGATTATGGCAGCATCATCGTTCATGTCTTCACGCAGGATGCAAGAGAATTCTATAATCTTGATCGCATCTGGGATGATGGTGAGCATATTGATATCGATTCGCTTATTGGCGAAGATGAAGCTTAAGTTGAAATTGAGCGGAGGGAATTTTTATGAAATACGAATATAAACAAATTGAGAAAAAATGGCAGGATATATGGGATGAAAAGGGAACTTTTCATGCTTCAACCGATTATTCGAAACCTAAGTTTTTCGGATTGGTGGAGTTCCCTTATCCTTCTGGTCAGGGTCTTCATGTTGGCCATCCAAGATCATATACCGCTCTCGATATTATCAGCAGAAAAAAGAGAATGCAGGGCTTCAATGTTCTTTATCCTATGGGCTGGGATGCTTTCGGTCTCCCAACCGAAAACTATGCAATAAAGAACCATATCCATCCCGAAATCGTTACGAACGATAATATTGCAAATTTTAAAAGGCAGCTCAAATCCCTCGGCTTCTCCTTTGATTGGAGCCGCGAGATTAATACAACCGACCCCGACTATTATAAGTGGACTCAGTGGATATTTATTCAGCTTTTCAAGAAGGGGCTCGCATATAAAAAGGAAATGGCTGTAAACTGGTGCACCTCTTGTAAGTGCGTTCTCGCAAACGAAGAGGTTGTTAATGGTGTTTGTGAGCGTTGCGGAAGCGAGGTTATACATAAGGTTAAGAGCCAGTGGATGCTTAAAATAACTGAGTATGCAGATAAGCTCCTTTCGGGCCTCGACGGCGTTGATTATATTGAAAGAGTTAAAACTCAGCAGAGAAACTGGATTGGTCGCTCAACTGGTGCTGAGGTTAAGTTTGAAACCACTTTGGGTGATATTTTAGAGGTTTATACAACCCGTTGCGATACCCTCTTTGGTGCTACCTATATGGTTGTTTCTCCCGAACATCCCTTCCTCGAAAAATGGGCTGATAAGCTCCAAAATATCGATGAAGTTAAAGCATATCAGCTCGAGGCTTCAAAAAAATCCGATTTTGAAAGAACCGAGGTTGCTAAGGATAAAACCGGCGTTAAGCTTCAGGGCGTTATGGCAATTAATCCTGTTAATGGTAAGGAAATTCCGATTTTCATTTCTGATTATGTTCTCGTTTCTTATGGAACGGGCGCTATCATGGCTGTTCCCGCTCACGACACTCGCGACTGGGAGTTCGCCAAGAAATTCGATCTCCCGATAATCGAGGTTGTGTCGGGCGGTGAGGACGTTCAGTCTGCCGCATTTACCGATTGCGAAACAGGTGTTCTTGTTAATTCAGGCTTCTTAGATGGCCTTTCTGTTGAAGATGCTAAAGTTAAGATGATCGAATTCTTAAAAGAAAAGGGCATCGGCGGAGAAAAGGTAAATTATAAATTGAGAGATTGGGTTTTCTCTCGTCAAAGATATTGGGGCGAGCCGATTCCTGTTGTTCAATGCGAGAAGTGCGGCTACGTAACCCTCCCCGAAAGCGAGCTTCCCTTGAAGCTTCCCGAGGTTGATTCTTACGAGCCTAGCGAAAGCGGTGAATCTCCCTTAGCTAAGATGACCGATTGGGTTAATACAACTTGCCCCTGCTGCGGCGGTAAGGCAAAGAGAGAAACCGATACTATGCCTCAGTGGGCAGGCTCTTCTTGGTATTTCCTTCGCTATTGCGATCCGCATAACAGCGATGCTCTCGCAAGCGAAGAAGCTCTTAATTATTGGCTCCCCGTTGATTGGTATAATGGCGGTATGGAGCATACAACCCTCCACCTTCTTTATAGCCGCTTCTGGCATAAGTTCCTTTATGATAATGGAACCGTCCCCACAAGCGAGCCTTATGCAAAGAGAACGAGCCATGGTATGATTCTCGGTGAAAATGGCGAAAAAATGTCTAAATCACGGGGTAACGTCGTTAACCCCGTTGATATCGTTAATGATTATGGCGCCGATACAATGCGACTTTATGAAATGTTTATAGGCGATTTTGAGAAGGCTGCTCCCTGGAGCCAGAAATCTATTAAAGGAAGCAAGCGTTTTCTTGATAGAGCTTGGGCGCTTTTCGATATTTTAACTGATGAAGAAGGCTATTCTAAGGAGCTCGAATCGGGCTTCCATAGAACCATTAAAAAGGTTACTTCCGATATTGATGAGCTTAAGATGAATACCGCTATCGCTGCATTGATGGCGCTTCTCAATGATATAACTGCAAAGGGAAGCATAACAAGAGGTGAATTCAAAACCTTCATCACTCTCCTTAATCCTTTCGCACCTCATATGACGGAGGAGTTATGGGAGAAAGCAGGCTTTGAGGGAATGCTTAATGAAACCGCTTGGCCCGAATATGACGAGGCAAAATGCGTTGATGCAACCGTTGAAATCGTAGCGCAGGTTAATGGTAAAATAAAATGTAAGCTCAATATCGCTGCTGATATCTCCGCTGATGATGCAATAGCCCTCGCATTAGCCGATGAAAAGGTTAAGGAAGCGGTTGATGGCAAGCAGATCATAAAGCAGCTTTATATCCCTAAAAAGCTTGTTAATATCGTTGTAAAATAACTCTTGACAAGTTGTATAAATGTATGATATAATAAACCAAATGTTCTGTATGGAACAACCCCTAAATCTACGGAGGGAGGGAATTTAGATGAGTCAAGTAAAAGTAAAAGAGAATGAATCTTTAGATAGCGCGCTCAGAAGATTTAAGAGACAAACGACTAAAGACGGCGTTATCCAGGAAGTTCGCAAAAGGGAACATTATGAAAAGCCTTCCGTTAAGCGTAAGAAAAAGTCTGAAGCTGCACGCAAGCGCAAGTTCCGCTAATCCAAAGGCTGTTTCACCGCGGCATCCAATAGGATGACGCAGCGTGAGGCAGCCCTTATTTTTTGAAATAAAAGGTGAAATGGATGCTGAAACCTGATTTTTTGCTCGAAAGAGTTGTTGAAATAACCCCCGAGCATCTTGAAAAAATGGGCGCAAAAGCGCTTGTTCTGGACGTTGATAATACCCTTTCAACGCATCACGGAATGGAGCTTGTTGAGGGGCTTGAAAATTGGATAGAGAAAATGAAAAAAGCGGGAGTTTCCTTGCTCATTCTTTCAAATTCCAAGGAGGAAAGAGTTAAGCCTTTTGCGAAAAAAATCGGGCTTCCGTTTATCGCGCTGGGATTAAAGCCTTTGCCGTTCGGATATATAAGAGCCGCCAAAAGCTTGGGGCTTAA
>JAZORV010000289.1:0-3335 GCA_045656785.1 Acutalibacteraceae bacterium
GAAAACGCGTAAATCTGCTCTTTAAAATCAGGTTCGGATTATACGCGTTTGCTTAAGGAGATAATTATGAAAAAAGTTTTAGCTTGTATTTTAGTGATGGTTCTCTGTTTCGGATTTAGCGCTTGCAAGGATTCGGAGAACAAAGACGACGGCAACAAAAATAAGGTTAAGCATAGCGTTGATGTTGCCGATTATGCCATGAAAGGAATAATTCCCGAGTTTCAGAATATTATTCTCGGTGATGATGCCGTTGCCGCTAAAGACGTACTTTTTGAATCCGCCGCCGGCATGACCTACGATGAATATTGCAAAAAGATTTTAGATGAGGGTGGTTTTTTAAGAGATGATATAGATATGTATTCAACCTTTATCCAAACCGTTAATGCAAGTGATGGAAGGCAGGCTTTCGTTCTGGCAAGTGAAGAGGAGCATATGGCGGTTCAGTATATGTTGTCAGGCGATAAAACGAAAATTGCCGCAATCGCAGTTCCGGGAGATTTAACTGCCTTTGGTTTTAAAGGTGTTACGAAAGAATATGTTGTAAGCGTTATAGATAAAAAAGCCAAGAGTTTTGTTCCAAATAGTGCTTTCCATTTTATGCCCAGAGCAGAAGATGGCTCAACAGGTTTGTATTATCAGTTTGGAGATTATAAGCTTGAATTTTATTTCGGCACCCAATCGGATCTTATTATGACGGTATTATATAATACTACTCTTTGGTAAAAAAAGGCTTGACATATTGGTTTTTTAGTGTTATTATATCTGTAAATTAAATATTTTAAATAATAGAGGTGCATTTCGCAATCAGTATTTGCCGTGTAAATCTTCGCAGGATGTTGCAGCAAAGAAAGGTGCGGGTGCCGAGGGGCGGCGAGGCGAAAGCCGTACCCGGTAAATCTGATTAACAGCAGCTTTACTGTCGCGAAAGCGGAGCGCTATTTTTAAAGATATATTGTTGCATTATTTTTTATTGCAATTTATTAAAGATAGTTTCCGTTTTCGGTGGCTATCTTTTATTGTGTAAAGGAGAATAAGAAAATGAAGAAAGAATTGATTTTCAAGGGTGTTGCAACCGCTATCGTAACTCCTCTTAATGAAAAGGGAATAGATTTTGAAGCTTTTGAGCGCCTGATTGAATTTCAGATAGCAAATGGTGTTAATGCTATTGTTGTTGCAGGAACAACCGGTGAATCTCCTGCCCTTGATGATAGAGAGCATAAAGAACTTATTGATTTTGCGATTGAGAAGATAAACGGCAGAGTCCCCGTTATTGCAGGAACGGGAAGCAACGATACTAATTATGCAATCAGCTTAACTCGCCACGCTTGCGAAGCAGGAGCTGATGGAGTTCTCTGTGTAACACCTTATTATAATAAAACAACTCAGCGCGGTCTTGTGAAAATGTATAACGCGATTGCCGATGCTTCTACAAAGCCGGTTATCCTTTATAACGTTCCTTCGAGAACAGGCGTTAATATCGCACCATCAACCTATCTTGAGCTTGCGAAACATCCAATGATTTCGGCTATTAAAGAAGCAAACGGGGATATTTCAAGTGTTGCAGAAACTGCGCATTTGGTTGGGGATGACCTTTATATCTATTCGGGAAATGATGATCAGATAGTTCCTATAATGTCTTTAGGCGGAATGGGCGTTATTTCCGTTCTTTCCAATATTCTTCCTAAAGAAACGGTTGAGATCTGCGATAAATTCTTTGCGGGCGATGTTAAGGGCAGCCGCGAGCTTCAGTTAAAGCTTTTGCCTCTTATCAATCAGCTCTTCTGCGAGGTTAATCCCATCCCTGTTAAAGCGGCTGTCAGCGCTATGGGTTATGGAGAAAACTATCTTCGCCTGCCCCTCGTTCCTATGGAAGATGACCATAGAGAAAAACTCTTCCAGCTTATGAGAGAGCAAAATATCAATATTTAAGTTTAGGTTTTGATTTTATGAGTAATTTAAAAGTTTCGCTTTGCGAAAATATTGAGATTGCGGAAAATGGGCATCTCCTTTTCGGCGGCCAAGATACCGTAGCTCTTGCCGAAAAATACGGAACGCCTCTTTATCTAGTTGATGAAGATAGGCTCCGCCATAATATGCGCCTTTATAAAGAGGCGATGGAGAAATATTATGGAGAGGGAAGCTTTCCGCTATATGCCAGCAAGGCGATGAGTTATAAAAAAGCTTATGAAATATCGAAGGAAGAGGGCATTGGAGCAGACGTTGTTTCGGGTGGCGAATTTTATACTGCCCTTAAAGCAGGCTTTCCCGCTGATAAGATCTTTTTTCATGGAAATAATAAAACCTTCGATGAAATTAAGCTCGCAATGGATAATGGGATCGGATATTTCGTTATAGATAACTATGATGAGCTCGATTTGGTTGATAGCTATGCAGAAAAGCTTGGAATTAAACAAAAGGTTTTAGTCCGCATAACTCCCGGAATCGATCCGCATACATTCGAAGCGGTAAATACAGGCAAAGTCGATTCCAAATTCGGCGCCGCTATCGAAACGGGGCAAGCGAAGGAAATAACCGAGCGCACCCTTTCTAAAAAGAACATCGATTTTAAAGGCTTCCATTGTCATGTAGGCTCTCAGGTTTTTGATTCTGTTCCTTTTTGCGATTCCGCGAGAATTATGCTCTCTTTTATGAAGGATATGCAGGATGAATTGGGCGCGGAGTCCGAATACCTCAACCTCGGCGGCGGCTTCGGTGTTCCATATGTTGATTCTGACCCGCATCTCAATTTAGATGGAGTTATAAAGGAGATTTCCGAAGTTGTAATAGAGGAATGCGAAAGGTTGGGCATAAAACAGCCTAAAATTCTTCATGAGCCCGGTAGAGCTATTTGCGCCGATACGGGTATGACTCTTTATACAGTCGGCAACGTTAAAGAAATTCCCGGATTTAAAAGCTATGTTGCGATAGATGGCGGAATGGGGGATAACCCGAGATTTGCCCTCTATGGCTCGGAATATACTGCCTTTGTTGCTAATAAGGCAACCGCTTCGAGAGATTATAAATGCACTATCGCAGGAAAATGCTGCGAAAGCGGAGACGTTATCGCTGAAAACACAATGCTTCAAAAGCCCGAAACGGGTGATATCGTTGCTGTTTGCACAACAGGTGCTTATAATTTCAGTATGGCATCAAATTATAATAGAATCCCGCGCCCGCCTGTGGTAATGCTTAAAAACGGCGAAAGCTATGTGGCAGTTAAGCGCGAAACCTATGAAGATATAATAATGAATGATATTTAAAAGAGAAGACCTTGCAGAAGCCAAAATCGGCATTTGCAAGGTCTTATTTTATATGTTTTTTATAAAGATTTCTTT
>JAZORV010000290.1:0-2365 GCA_045656785.1 Acutalibacteraceae bacterium
GCTTTCATCGGTTACCGAATTGAGCAAGGAGGCATCGTTCGAAGTTTGAAAAGAAGAAAGGGTTCCTTCACCATAAATTCTGAAGGCGGTTAGTCTGACTGGGGGCAAATAAACCTTATTTGTTCCAACGCTTGTATAATCCCCGGATTTATAAGAAATAGGATTGAGAATAACCATCGCGAAATGCTTCGCTTCAACGCCATTCTCTATATGAATGCTATGAAGCTTTGAATTTTTGAGAGTTTCTGTTTCATCAAGATAAGTAAAAACAAGATTTTCGTCACTTATCAGATTATCAGGATCGTTTGAAGCATAAATCTTATAGCTTCCCGTTCTGCGGTTATCGTTATCATGAGTACCGATAAGAATATCATGAATCTTAACGGGAGCGGCAAGATCATATCTTACAACGTATCTTCTATCCCAGGTTGAGAGATAATGCTTATTGTTAACTCCCTCGGAATCAACATAGTAATATCCGTTAGAATCATGGCCATATATCTTCGCAATATTTTTTCCGCTTGAATCAGTATCATAGAACTTATCAGCGGCATGGTTAACAGAACCAAGAGACAAATTGGTATTTGTCGTCATAGTTTTATAATCGACTTCCGTTTTGCTGCTGTTTGGAGTAACCTTAGTTGAGGTTATAACACCTGCAGAATCCTGAGTTTCGCGATAGAATTGGGGATAAACGTTATAATTGAGTTGATCGTATTCTGAGAAAACGCCTTTTCTATCGAAATCCTCGGAGGTTGCTCCACCTTTTGGAATCAATTTATAAGAAACCTTATTATTTCCGTTAACCTGAGTTTTAACTGAGTCGTTTGAGGTTACGGTTATAGTTATGGGTTCTGAATAAAGAGTATAAACGGTCGAGCCGCCAAGGGCCTTGATTTTAGGAATAAAGGTAACCTTTCCTGCTCCCTTGAAATACATTGTTTTGCCATCTATTCCAACGATGTTTGAGCCTTCAATAAATTCAAACTCAATATCATCGAAGCAAGGCTTAGTTGATTTATAAAGTTCCAAAGAAGCATCAACGGTTAATGTATCTGTTCTCTTAACGGTCGCACCGTTTGTAACGCCTGAGAAATAAAGATTTCTGGGATAATTCGACATATAGTTTGCGTAGTCGCCCATAACAGCGGGATAACCCCAGTTAACATATTGGTTATAAAGAGCCTCTGTTTTCAAAGTCCAGCAGCCGATTGACAAACCACGCATAAGCATAGTTCTTGCAGCTGATTTTCCATATAAATCATATTTTGTGCTCAAATATGCATTATACGGACCGAGAAGCTCCATAACGTTCATAATACCTGAATCGGTATTGTTTTTCGGGAGAAGACCGCTATTGTTTTCATCAAGAAGCGCAATCTTCATTTCCGGCATTTGTGTCGCAAATGCATTTAGGGTTGACGGAGCTTTAGACAAGGCAACGCAGCGGCTCTGCATTCCATATTCTTCAATAATCTCTTTAGTTCTGGTAACAGCCTCAGGTCTTGTATCCTTAAACTCAAGAAGGAAGCAAAGATCTGTATCTTTAAAAGCTGCAAACATTTCATTAAGGGTTGCAAGCCTCTGCCATTCCTCTTCGGGGAATTCGAGGCCACCATTATTGCGAACAACCCAGAGTTCTTTGAGCTCAGCTAAGCTGCTTTCTTTAACTTCAAGTGCTTTGTTGCAGGTGAAGCTTGTGTTAACATCGTGGGTCAAGATAATTTCATTATCCGTTGTTAAAAACAGGTCTATTTCGACCATCTGAGCGCCTTCTTCGATGGCACGCTGAACACAATAAACTGTATTTTCGGGTGCGCTACCTGAAAGACCACGGTGAGCAACATTTGAGCTAGGACGAGCTAAAGTGTTTTTTGGAAGCTTGTTGCAAGCAATATCTATAAGCTCATCGAAATCATCCGAAATAACACCCGTTGCGCCTGAAAGCAAGCTCGAATATCTTTCTGCTTCTGTTAATGAGTCACCGGGAGCGAGCCAAACTGTTGTCATAGAGCGATAAAGAGTCTTTATTGCTTCAGAAGAAGCAGCCTTTTTCGATAAAACAACAACAGTTCCTTTATTGCGTGTGCAATCGGTAACAATGTTGCTTATTTGAGCATCTGTCAAAGCAGAGGTATAAGTGTTAGTATAGTCAATTGCTCCGCGGATAGTAACGTCTTTTTCGCGAGCATATTTAACAACTTCCTCGCTTCCCATAACAGCTAAATCATAGAAATTATATTTCTTATATATATCTGACAATTTATCTGCTGTTTGGGTATCGCTGATTTTGAAAACGGGCAAAATCTTATAGTTAAGAGCTTTTATAACGCCTTTAACATCGCTAAACGCTGCGCCATTTGAA
>JAZORV010000291.1:0-2548 GCA_045656785.1 Acutalibacteraceae bacterium
TTTTGCTTTTGAGAAAGCAACGTCTAGCTCAATTAGAGAAGCATAAGAAAGCTTTATATTATCGGCAAATTCAGCCGCCTCTGAGCTCATTTCTTCCAAAATTCTCTCAATTTCTTCTTTTTCTTTGCTTTTCAAAACTCGAAGCTCATTATTAACCTCAACAACCGCCATCGGCTCTATAAAAAGAGTGGCTCCCGAGGCAGAAGTATCATGAATAAGACCTGGAATTTCGGAGCGATGTTCAGATTTTACCGGTACAACGAATCTACCATCTCTTTGAGTTACGATAGCATCTTGAAGAAATTTTGAATAAGCCTGAGAGCGGATAATATGGTCAAGCTTTTCCCTGATAGAAGCGGAAGAAGATTTTATTTTTCTTCTTATATCGGCTAGCTTTTGTGAGGCTCGGTCATTCATTTCGTCCTCAGAATCAATAGAAGAAAAAATCCTTTCCTCAAAATATTTGTTAGGCGTAAGCGTTCCGAAAAAGCCATCAAGAGAGGTTATAACAGAGCCTGAAGAATGTTCCTTCCATTCTTTAACAGTTCTAATAACATGAAGAAGTCTCGCAATAGAAAGAAGCTCCGCCATATTAAGAGTACCACTCATTTTTGCGCGCTCGAGGCTATTATTACAATTTTTAGCGCCTCCAAAAGAAGGTGCACCAAAGCGAGCTATCAGCATATAAGCATCGCTTGTATGCGAGAGCCTTGTTTCAACCTCAAACATATTAAAGCTCGGCAAAATATTGAGACATTTCTCCGCCGCATCAGGTATTGCGGCATATTGAGAGAGCCTTTCTAAAATCTTATCAAGCTCTAAGACCGATGCTTGTTTTTTCAAAAAATTCGTTTCCATATTTAAACCTTCACTGAATAATAAAACTCGAGAGATTTAAAGCTTCTCTCTGTTTTGATTTCTAAATATTTTTCCGTTATCATAGATACAGCCTTGATATTCTCTTTGGATGCTTTGAAGCTAAACAGCTTTTCCATATCAGAAAAAGCAATATGACGCATAATTGCCAGCATGGAACGATTAAGTTTTTTGGATCCATACGGCGCTAAAGAAAAGCATTCAGAGCAATATATAAGTCCATTAGCCATATCAAAAAGCATTTCATCCTCAAAAACCGCACATTCCGCACAAGCAACAAGATTCGGCATGAATCCCGAAAAGCACATTGATTTTAACTCAAACACCGCTTTTATTAATTCTATATCCTTCTTCCCCTCAGAAAGGAAAAAGAAGGTGTTAAGACTAAGGCGAAATATATCTGAAACATCTCCGGTTTCAGGGCAAACAGCAATTAAAACATCTGCAAAATATTGCGCAAGAGAAAGACGCTCAACATCATTCCTAAGCCCAAAAAAGACCTCATTTTCGCTTGCTTCATCAACTATGTAAAGATCCTTGCCCTCATATAAAACAAAATCGGAAAAACAAAAGCGATCGGTTGCGGCAAATTTTTTATTTTTTATATTTCTCGCAGCCTTTGCATAGGCGTTGACGATGCCGGTTGGCGTGAGAATAGTTAAAACTCTATCACTTTCTTTTGAGTTTGTTACTCTCAATACCAAGCCCTTTGTTTTTATGCTCACCTTTGTTTTTCACCTCCGAAAAGGAGCGCTTATATGAGATATAATCATATACGCTTCCGCTCTCTAAAAATTTATTCCAAAGCGCAGTTTCTTTCATAAAAATACCTCCGATATAAAATGAATAAATGTTATTAACATTTTAACCGAAGGTAATTTTTTTTATAATAGGAAATTATAGTTAAATATCGTCAAGGCCAAAATTATGAATGGAAGCCGGATTGTTGCGCCAGCCTTCTTTAACCTTAACCCAAAGCTCCATATAAACCTTTCTTTGAAGAAGCTCTTCTATATCGCGTCTTGCAAGGCTGCCGATTTTTCTTAACTGAACACCGTTTTTGCCTATTATTATACCCTTGTGGGATTCTTTTTCGCAATATATGGTTATATCCAGTCTGCCGGTTTTTCCCTCGGGCATTTTATACGAGGTTATTTCAACAGCTATTCCGTGAGGAACTTCCTGTTGTAATACCCAGAGCATTTTTTCTCTTACTATTTCCGCAATTCTTGCCTTATCGGGAGAGTCGGTAATCATATCGTCGGGGAAAAATTTCGGACCCTCAGACAGATGCTTTTTAATTTCAGTTAAGAGAATATCAACACCGTTTCCGTTTTTCGCACATAACGGAACAACCGCATCAAAATCATATTTTTCAGAATATGTTGTAATGATAGAAAAAAGCTTTTCTTTATTTTTAACAGTATCTATTTTGTTTATTGCAAGAATAACCGGCACATTAATTTTAGACAAGGACTTTAAAATTTTCTCCTCACTTGCACCGATATTATCAACAGGCTCGATAACAAGAACTACTGCATCGGTATCAATTAAAGATTCGTTTGCCTGGGAAATCATAAAGTCCCCGAGTCTTGTTTTTGGTGCATGAAGTCCCGGAGTATCTGTAAAGACTATCTGGCAGTCCTCTTCGTTTAATACTCCCATTATTCTG
>JAZORV010000292.1:0-1745 GCA_045656785.1 Acutalibacteraceae bacterium
GCCGGTATGGCTATTTATGATACGATGAATTATATCAAGTGCGATGTTAGCACTATTTGCCTTGGAATGGCTGCAAGTATGGGAGCTTTTCTTCTTGCGGCAGGTGCAAAGGGCAAAAGATATGCTCTTCCGAATAGCGAAATTATGATTCATCAGCCGCTTGGTTCTGCAGAGGGTCAGGCAACCGATATTCTCATTCACGCTAATCATATAAAGCACATAAGAGAAAATATTAATAATATCCTTGCTGATGCTACGGGTAAGCCTCTTGAGGTTATCGAGCGTGATACTGAGCGTGATAATTTTATGACAGCTGCTCAGGCCGCTGAATACGGTTTAATTGACCGCGTTATCGAAAAAAGATAATTGTTTTTAAAAGATAGTCAGGTCGAATGGCTTGGCTATCTTTTTATCTTAAATTAGAAGGAGAAATGTCATTTTGTCAAACGAAATGGATAAAAAAGACATATGTTGCTCGTTCTGTGGAAAAGGCCAGGATGAGGTTAATAGATTAATCTCGGGAAATGGTGTTTTTATTTGTGATGAATGTATAGGTGTTTGTCATTCTCTTATATATGAGGACGAAGACCTTATGCCCGTAAGAACGAAAAGAAAGAATCCCGAAAAGAATATTCTTATCCCAACTCCAAAAGAGATAAAAAATCATCTTGATCAGTATGTAATTGGTCAGGATGAAGCGAAGGTTACTCTTGCAGTCGCTGTTTATAATCATTATAAAAGAGTTTTTAGCAAGAAATCGAGTGATGTTGAAATCGGTAAGAGCAATGTTTTAATGCTTGGACCTACCGGTGTTGGAAAAACCTTGCTTGCGCAAACCTTGGCAAAGTTTATTGATGTTCCGATTGCTATAACTGATGCCACAACTCTAACTGAAGCCGGATATGTTGGCGAGGATGTTGAAAACATTCTGCTTCGCCTTATTCAAGCTGCAGATTACGACATAGAAAGAGCTGAACATGGTATCATCTATGTTGATGAGATTGATAAAATTGCAAGAAAATCTGAAAATACTTCGATTACAAGAGACGTAAGCGGAGAAGGCGTTCAACAAGCTCTTTTGAAAATCTTGGAAGGCACCGTTTCAAACGTTCCTCCTCAAGGCGGAAGAAAACATCCTCAGCAAGAGTTTATCCAGATTAATACGTCAAATATTTTATTTATTTGCGCAGGAGCTTTCGATGGCCTTGAAAAGATTATCGAAAAGCGAACAAATTCCGGTAGCATGGGCTTTGGAGCAGAAATTGTTTCGAAGAACGATCTTGAAGCAGAAAAACTTCTCTTACAGGTTGATCATCAGGACCTTGTTCGATATGGAATTATTCCTGAACTTGTCGGCAGACTTCCTGTTGTAACAGCGCTTAGGGGAATGGATGTAGATTCCTTGAAACGTATTATGACAGAGCCAAAAAACTCTATTATTAAGCAATATCAAGAGCTTTTTAGGCTCGATGGCGTTACCCTCAACTTTACTGATGAAGCTATCGAAGAAATGGCTAAAAAGACTGTAGAGAGAAAGACCGGAGCGAGAGGTATTCGCTCGGTTATCGAAAAGGTGTTAAACCCCTTGATGTTTGACGTTCCATCAGATAACAGCATAAAAGAAATTATTATAAATAAAGATGCTGTGTTAGGCGAAGCAGAACCGGAAATAATCAGAAAAAAGTCAACGGCTAAAAAGGCGTTGGCTCAATAAACAAAGAAAAAGCACTTCGTTTGAAGTGCTT
>JAZORV010000293.1:0-2400 GCA_045656785.1 Acutalibacteraceae bacterium
TTATGGTTGATGACACCGCTTGTACCAATTCTATCACAATTTCCTTTTGCAAGAACGGATTCATTCATCATATCGATAAGCTGATATTTTAAAGAAGAACTTCCTGCATTGATAACTAAAACTTTCATTCTAAAAAACCTCCAAAATTTTTGTTGAATTAATTTGAGTTTTATTGTATTATATAAATTATAACATACACCAATATTTTACAACATTTTTTAGCATTTTGCAAGCATAAAAGGAGATATTATGAAAATTGCGGGAATAATTTCGGAATTTAATCCTTTTCATAACGGTCATAAGTATATTATTGACAAAATAAAGGCCGAAAATGACTGCGTTATTGCGGTTATGAGCGGAAATTTTGTTCAGCGAGGCGAACCTGCTATAATCGAAAAACATAAAAGAGCAAAAGCGGCGCTTTTATCGGGAGTTGATATGGTAATCGAGCTTCCCTCACCTTGGTCCTCGTCCTTTGCTGAAAATTTTGCTTTTGGTGCTGTTTCTCTGCTAAAAGAAGCTAAAGTCGGCACAATATATTTTGGCAGCGAATGTGATGATATTGAAGCATTGAAAGCAATAGCAGATGCCGATTTTTCAGTAAATATCGACCAACAAAACGGAGAAACCTTTGCTAAAGCCAGAGAAAATGCAATTAAGGAGCTTTTAGGAGATAATTATTCCGAAATTTTAAAGGGAGCGAACGATAATCTCGGAATCGAATATCTTAAAGCTTCCAAAAAACTTAGCTTCAACGTTAAATTCAAGACAATTAAAAGAGTATTCGCCTCTCACGACAGTGCTGAAACAGGCTCAAATATATGCTCCGCGTCTCTTTTAAGGGAAAATATCGATAGCTCGCTATTTCTTGCTCAATATACTCCTATTGAAGCTTTTAAAATATTTTTAGAGGAAATCACAAATAGCAAGGTTTATGATGAGGAGAAATATTCTACTGCCGCTATATCATATTTACGAAGAAAGGACGATTTCAGCTCTATCCCCGATATTTCTGAAGGCTTAGATATGAAACTAAAAAAAGAAATTTCAGCCGCTGAAAATCTTAATCAACTTTTTGAGCTTATAAAATCCAAAAGGTATACGCTCGCAAGAATTAGAAGATTAGTTTTATCTGCTTTTTTAGATCAGGAAAACTATTGGAGTTTAAAAACAGTTCCCTATATTAATATTTTAGGTTTCTCTAACGTTGGAGAGCAAGCACTAAAGCTAATATCAAAAAGCTCAAATATTCCGCTCGTTTTTTCGGGAAAAGCAAATCCACCTCTTGACACCGAGGCTCAAATGTTATTTAATAAAGAATGTGAGAGAAACGATGTCTATGCCTCACTTTTAAAATCACCCTACCCTTGCGGTTTAGACTATTCAGAAGGTCTGATTAAGATATAAAGGAGAAAAATAATGAAAACAAAAATTTTAGAAAACTACAAACTCTATGGAAAATGTATCGCTTTATCGAACGACGTTATCGAAGCTATCGTAACTTTAGACGTTGGACCGAGAATTGTATCATTTTCTTTCCCCGGCGGAACTAACGTTATGCTAAGTGACAGAGATAAGTTTGAGCCCCTCGGCGGAAAAGAATTTGATGATTTTTATTATAAAGGTGCTGCTTGGGAAAGTTTCGGAGGCCATAGACTTTGGCTATCTCCCGAATCTTTGCCTGAAACCTATTACCCCGATAACGACCCCGTTGAATACGTTATCGAGGGCAATACCGCAACCTTTATTCCCAAAGCACAAAAGGAAAACGGAGTTGCGCTTTCTTTCAGCTTAACGTTAAATGATAAAACAAACGAAATGATTGTTTCTCATAAGGTTAAGAATATTTCTGAAGATATTAAAGAATATTCATTGTGGGCGCTGACAGTTTTAGCTCAAGGAGGAATCGAGATTATTCCACAAAACACACGCGATACAGGTCTTCTCGGAAACCGCTTAATTGCAATTTGGCCTTATGCCGATATTCAGGACGAAAGACTGTATCTCGGCAATAAATATGTTACATTAAAACAAAATCCCGATGCTACAAGAGCCTTCAAAATGGGCTTTGATGCTAACGAAGGTGTTGGCTATTATGTTCTCAATGACGTTGTTTTTAAGAAAAAATACCATCACAACATCGATGGCGTATATCCTGATGGCGGTATGTCTTTCGAAACTTATACGAATGAAACCATTATCGAATTTGAGACCCTGGGCGAGCTTACAACCCTTTATCCCAACGACGAAACAGAGCACATCGAGACCTTCTCGCTTTATAAAAAGCCTTGCGATTTCGATGAAAGAAACGAAGCTTCTATTGAACGATTCATCAATAGCATAAAATAATTTTACTAAGCAAAAAGCACTTCAAACGAAGTGCTTTTTCTTTGTTTATTG
>JAZORV010000294.1:0-2425 GCA_045656785.1 Acutalibacteraceae bacterium
TAATTCCCGAAGCTTCGCCTTCGGAGCTTTCTTCCGGAGAATCGATTCTTCTTGACCTTGGAAATCATTATGTTGGTCATTTTTCCGCAGAAATGGAGATAGTTGATGACTTTATCGATGCGCCCGTAAGGCTTATTTTCCGTTTCGGAGAGGATAAGCGGGAAATCGAAAGCAATTTTTTTGAATACAAGGGCGGGCTTTCAAATACCTGGCTCCAGGAAGAAATCTATTATGCTGATCTTCCCGGAGTTATAAAACTTCCGAGAAGATATGCTTGCAGATACATAAAAATTACCGTCGATAAAGCTACAAGAAAAATTAGCCTCAAAAACTTCCGTTTCATTTCTCAAACCAGTGCAGACCTTAGCTCGATTAAAAAATATAAGAACTCAGATGAACTGCTCGATAGGATAGATAAGGTCTCTGTTAATACTCTCAAAGAATGTATGCAAACTTTTTTTGAGGATGGCCCTAAGCGTGACCGACGCCTTTGGATAGGCGATTTAAGACTTGAAGCACTAACTAATTATTATACCTTCGATAATAGAGAAATAACAAAGCGTTGCCTATATCTCTTTGCTGCAGGGGAGAGAAATAAAAATGGATTTTTGCCAAGCTTTATTTATGAAAATCCCTTCTTTTATTCGGGCAAGGACCATATAACCGATTATGCGCTTTTGTATGTCGTATGTGTTTGCGATTATTTCGAGCATACGGGAGATAAGCTGACAGTTCTTGACCTTATTTCAACCTGCAAAGCCCAGCTTAATGGCTTTTATAATATCCTCGATGAAAACGGGATTGTTATAAAACAAGATGGTTGGTTTGCTTTTATTGATTGGTGCCAAGGGTTAAATAAGCGAACCTCGCTTCATGGCGTTTATGCCTATGCTCTCGAAAAATTTATCGCCCTTTTAGAAGCTCTTGGAGATGATGATGCAGAGCTTTATAAGGAAAGATACGATAGTAACAAGAAATCTGCTCTAAAATGGCTTTATAATGCCGATAAAGGACTTTTTGTTAATGAGACAGATGAACACCAGCTTAGCGTTCAATCGCAAATTTGGATGATTTTAGGCGGTATTACAGAAGGGAAAGAAGCGATAAATACAATAAATAATACCCTCGATAATGAAAACGCTCTTCAACCCTTCACACCTTATATGAGGCACTACGTTGTCGAAGCTATGCTAAAGCTCGGAATGAGAGCGCAAGCCCTCGATTATATAAAGAAAATCTGGGGCGGAATGTTGGAGCTCGGAGCCGATACGTTTTATGAGGTGTTTGTTCCGGGAGATCCTGATTTTTCTCCCTATGGAGATAGGATGATAAATAGCCTCTGCCATGCCTGGAGCTGTTCACCATCATATTTTATTCGCAAATATTTTAAGTAAATAAACCAAAGAGGTGTTGATTATGAAAATATTATCAATTGGAAACAGTTTCTCTCAGGATGCCCATAGATGGCTTCATAAATTGGCAGAAGCCAACGGAACCGAGCTCGAATGCTTCAATCTTTATATCGGCGGATGTAGCCTCGAGCGCCATTGGCAAAACGTAGAAAACGATGCCGCGGATTACGACCTTGAAATTAATGCCGAAACCATCAGAAAAATCTCCATAAAAGAAGCTCTCGAGATGGAGAAATACGATGTTATAACCCTTCAGCAGGTTAGTCAGAATAGTGGCAGACCGCAAACCTATTTTCCGTATCTTCCAAATCTTGCAGAGTATGTAAGAGCTGCTCAGCCCGATGCGGAACTCTATTTCCATAGAACCTGGGCTTATGAGATCGATTCGGAGCACGGCGGATTCAAGTATTATAATAATGACCAAGACGAAATGTATCGCAGAATTATGGATTCGAGCGAAATGGCGGCAGAGGTTATCGGTGCGAAGCTCATTCCCGCAGGTTCGGCAATTCAGTATATCCGCGAGAATATCCCTGAGTTTGATTATAAAAACGGCGGACTTTCCCTTCATCGCGATGGCTTCCATTTGAGCCTTGATTACGGCAGATTTGCCGCCGCAGTTTGTTGGTATAAAACCTTAGTTGGCGAAAAGCTGAATATCGAAAAATTCGAGGATTTCGACCCCGCGCTTGTAAGAAAAATAATAGATGCCGTTGAAAGCATGTAAAAAAAGAAGGACTATATCCATTTTCGGTATAGTCCTTTTATAGTGCTTTGGATAGCTCTTTTGCTGACTGATAGCGGTCATCGGGGCTGACCTGAGTGCATTTTTTAATTATTCTTCCCGGTTTACCCTTTGCGAGCTCCTCGCTCGGATGCTTTCCCGTCAGCATAACATTTATAAGAATCCCCGCGGCATAAATATCCTGCTGCGTTTTCTTTTTGATAAGGTAAAAAGTTTTTCTTCCATTTTTATTTCGTAAATAGTATAATAGAAGGGAAGAAAGGGGAAT
>JAZORV010000295.1:0-2975 GCA_045656785.1 Acutalibacteraceae bacterium
CTGAAAATATGAGAAAAGAGCTTTTCTTTAAAACCTTAAAGCTCTCGGCTCGGCAAACGGATAAGTTCACCATACCTTCTCTTGAATCCCGTATAACAACCGATACATATAACGTACACGGATTTATTAATATGATGCAGAGAATGGGAGTCAGAGCTCCGATAATGCTTTTCGGTGGCATCGGAATAACCCTTTTCATGGATTGGAAGCTTTCCCTTGTTATGATAGCTTTGATGCCCGTATTGTTTATAATTGTTTTGTTTATCAGAACAAAAGGCATTCCGCTTTTCACCAAGGTTCAATCAAGAGTTGATAATATGATCAGGGTAGTAAGAGAGGACGCGCAGGGAATAAGGGTTATAAAAGCGCTTTCAAAAACCGATTATGAGCATCGCAGATATGATAAACAAAATCTTGCCTTGATGCGCGAAGAGATAAAAGCGAACATCATAATGGGCTCTGTTCATCCTATAATGAACGTTTTTATGAATATGGGAAGCGTTGCGGTAATTGCGCTCGGAGCAAGCTTCATTGTTTCGGGAGAATCAACCCCCGAAACAATTATTGCATTTATCCAGTATTTCACTCAGATTTCTATGGCGCTAATGGCAGTAACAAGAATGCTTGTTATGTATACCAAAAGCTCTGCTTCTGCCAAAAGAATTGAGGAGGTTTTGCTCACAGAAAGTGAGATAAAAACTCATTCTTCGGATGAATTTCCTGAAATGCAAACGGATTCTCATATAATTTTCCAAGACGTCAGCTTTTCTTATAACGGAAAGCGGAATAATATAGAAGGTCTTTCCTTTGAACTCAAAAAAGGAGAGCATCTTGGAATTATCGGAACAACAGGCTCGGGAAAATCGACCGTATTAAAGCTTCTTTTAAGGTTTTATGATATTGATAACGGTGGAATTTATATAAACGGAGAAAATATAAAAACTATTGATAGTGAGAGGCTTTATTCATATTTTGGATGCTCCTTGCAAAATGATTTTCTCTATGCCGAAACTATCGAAGAAAATATAAAATTCGGTAGGGATATTTCCTTTGAGGATGTAAAAAAAGCGGCAAAAATCGCTCAGGCAGATGAGTTTATTGAAGACTTTGAGGAAGGATATAACCATCTTTTATCGCCTCACGGAACTAATATTTCCGGAGGCCAAAAGCAACGAATTCTAATCGCTCGCGCTTTAGCAGCAAATCCTGATATTCTTATTCTTGATGATAGCTCGTCAGCGCTTGACTATAAAACCGATGCGAATTTGAGAATAGCGCTTGCGGAGAATATGAAGGATACGACTGTTATAACCGTTGCGCAAAGGGTCAGCACGGTTAAAAACTGCGATATGATAATCGTCCTTGATCGTGGAAGAGTGATAGGAATTGGCAAGCACGAGGAATTGCTTGAAACCTGTCCCGAATATAAAGAAATCAGCGACACCCAGATTGGAGGTGCTTTCGTTGAATAAAAAAGAACAACCCAAAAAGAATATAAAAGGTATCTTTATAAGGCTTTGCGGATACGTTTTTAAATATTGGTATCTCTTTTTGCCCGCTGTTGTTTTTACGCTTGCTTCCAATCATTTGTCCTTGCTCGGGCCGAAATATTCAGGCGTAGCAATAGATGCGTTGTCGGGAGCCGAGGGTGTTGATTTTGCCATTGTTTTTGAAAATTGTATAAAAATGATTATTTGTTACCTCCTATCAGCGCTCCTTTCTTACGTTTTGTCTGCAACAATGATGTATATGAGCCAAAAGATCGTTTATACAATGCGAAAGCAACTGTTTGAGAAGCTGACAAGCCTTCCCGTCGGATATTTTGACACCCACCCGACAGGTGATATTATAAGCCATATATCTTATGACATCGATACCGTTAATGCATCTCTATCGCATGACCTCGTTCAGATTATGACAAGTATTTATACCGTCGTCGGTTCGCTTATATTTATGTGGAACATCTCAAAGCCTCTTATTTTAGTTTTTGTGATAACCATACCAATTTCCCTTATTTTCACAAGATATCGTTCAAAAAAGGTGCGTCCGCTATTCCATGAGCGTTCTAAAAAGCTTGGTGAGCTAAATGGATACGCTGAAGAGATGCTCTCTGGCTGCAGAACAATTCAAGCCTATTCGAGAGAAGAGGAGATAAGCCGCCGCTTTAATAAGAGGAATAAAGATTCTATGGAAGCCTATTATCAGGCGGATTATCATGCCTGCGTTATGGGACCTTCAATGAGCTTTATTAACAATCTATCAATATCTCTTGTTATGATGCTTGGCGGAATATGTTATCTTTATTCGCAAAGCGGAGCAGTGAAAATAGGCTCGATGTTCTTTATAACCTTGGGCGGAGTGGCTCAGTTTGTTCAGTATTCAAGGAAATTCGCAGGCCCTATCAATGAGTTTGCAAATATTTTAAGCGAATTGCAGTCGGCATTTTCTGCGGCTGACAGAGTTTTCAAAATTCTCGATGAAGATCCTGAAAAGGCTGATATTAAGAGCGCAAAAGAGTTAGATAACGTTAATGGAGACGTAAGCTTTAAAAACGTTTTATTTGGATATACTCCCGAAAAAACCATCTTAAAAGGCATTGATTTTGATGTTGCATCCGGAAAAACTATAGCAATAGTCGGCCCAACGGGAGCCGGAAAAACCACGATTATTAACCTTCTGATGCGTTTTTACGATGTTTCGGGTGGCGAGATAACCGTTGATGGCGTGAAAACGGATGAATATTCAAGAAAGTCCCTCAGAAAAGCCTATACGATGGTCTTGCAAGATACTTGGCTTTTTAAAGGAACGGTTTTTGAAAATATTGCTTATGGTAAAGAGGGCGCGTCGATAGAAGAGGTTATGGCGGCGGCGAAAGCGGCGAGAATCGATGAATTTATCGAGGCGCTTCCCGAGGGCTATAATACTGTTCTTTCGGATGATGGCGTTAATATTTCCAAAGGTCAGCGCCAGCTTAT
>JAZORV010000296.1:0-3292 GCA_045656785.1 Acutalibacteraceae bacterium
GCCGTTGGGACTGGCAGACCGCTCAATCCTTTAACGCAGGCGGAGTTAAAAACACGGGACCTCATCCTCTTGACCAAGCAATGTGGTTCCTCGATTTCTCGGATAATGTTAATGTTTTCTCTAAGCTTGCATGCGTTAATACCTTTGGTGATGCTAACGACTACGCAAAAATCATTTTAACTGCACCCGGCAAGCCCCTCGTTGACGTTGAAATAACAAGCTGTAATAACTATGTTCCTGCAACATATATCATTCAGTGCAAAAATGGTTCTCTTAAAGCAACAATGCAAAAAATCGAATATAAATATTTCGACCCCGAGACCGCACCTGAACAGAAGCTTATCCTTGAGCCCCTTATGGACAAGGATGGAAATCCGCTCTACTGCGGCGAAAGCCTCGATTGGAAAGAAGAATCCATCGAGCTTGAGGGATCCGCATTCGATGTTGGAACAAGAACTTATTATGAAATGATCTACAACTATCTTGTTAACGGCAAAGAAATGGAAATCGTTCCCGAGCAGATTCTTCCACAGCTTAAGGTTATTGACCTTATCCACGCTCAGAATCCTCTGGAAGTTAAATTTTAATGAGGTGATTTAGATGAAAATTGCAATCTTAGGAACAGAAAATTCACACGCTCATGCTTTCGCAACTCTCATTAAAAACGAAGAGAAATATAAAGATATAGAAATCGTTGGCGTTTATGGATATGATGATGAAGCAAATAAAAGACTTTTAGATGATGGTCTCGTTACTAGAGTTGCTAAAACATATGATGAGTTTTTAAATGAGGTTGACGCAGTTTTAGTTACCGCACGCCATGGTGATCACCATCATGAATATGCTCTTCCCTACGTTAAAAAAGGCATTCATGCTTTTATTGATAAGCCTTTCACCGTTGATCTCGACAAAGCAAATGAGCTTATGAACGCTGCTAAGGAATCGGGTGCTCTTCTTTGCGGAGGCTCTTCTCTTAAATTTCTTGATGACGTTAAGCCCTTAAAAAGATATGCAGATGCGCATAAAAAAGAAGGAAAACTTGTAGGCGGAAGCGTTGGCGCGCCTGTCAGCATGATAAACGAATACGGTGGCTTCTATTTCTATTCTCAGCACCTTATTGAAATAATGCTCACTATCTTCGGCACAGATGTTAAGAAGGTTTTTGCGAAATGTGACGATAAAACCAAAAACAGAATTTCTTGTATTTTCGATTATGGTGATTACGACGTCACTGCTCATTTCTATGACTCTTATTATTATACAGCTTCCGTTTACAGCAAAGAAGGTTCTAAAGATATGTCAACTTCGAACTGTATTTATTGCTATGAAAACGAGCTTGATGAATGCTTTGAGATGGTTAGAACAGGCAAAATGCCCGATAGCTTTGACAGATTGCTCCTCCCCCTTAAGATTTTACACGCAGTTGAAGAATCCTATCTCGAGGAGAAAGAAGTTGAGATAAAATGATTAAACAAATCAAAAATGCAAGAATAATTACCGATGGTAAAATTCTCGATAACTACGATATTTTTATCGAGAACGGAAAAATCATCGACGTTCTTCCTGAAGCAAAAAACGAATATGAAATCGTTGACCTTCAAGGAGCATATATTGCTCCGGGCTTCATTGATTTGCATTGTCATGGCGGTGACGGAGTTGAGTTTGTCGATGCAACTGAGGACTCTATAAAAAGAGCTTGCGATATGCATTCATCGCATGGAACAAGAGTTATGTTTCCAACAATTTCCGCTTATAGCTATGATATGACCTATAAAGCTTTAGAAGCAATCGAAAAGCTCAAGGATTCTTGCTCTCTCGAGATTGCAGGAGTTCATCTTGAAGGACCTTATCTTGCTCCCGAAATGTGTGGCGCTCAAGATACGCAATATATCACCTCTCCGATTAAAGAAGATTACGAACGCCTTATGGAAAGATTTGGAAATCTTATTTCCAGATGGACCTATGCTCCTGAAAGAGATGACGGAGCATTTACCAAAGCTTTAAGCGAGCGAGGAATAGTTCCATCATGCGGACATTCTTCTGCAGAATACGATGACTTAACAAGAGCATTTGCAAACGGATGCAATCTTATAACTCATCTTTATTCCTGCACATCAACAATCACTCGCCACGGCGGCTTCAGACATCTCGGAATTATTGAGACTGCTTACTTGCTTGACGATATGTTTGTTGAGGCTATCGGAGACGGAAGGCACCTACCTGCTGAGCTTTTAAGAATGATAATTAAAATCAAAGGCAGCGATAGAGTTTGCTTGATAACTGATGCTATCAGCTTTGCAGGAATGGAAAAGATCGATAACGTAGTTGGCGGAACCGCTTCAGTTCCTTATATAATTGAAGACGGTGTTGCAAAGCTTGCAGACAGAAGTGCTTTTGCAGGCTCAATCGCAACAACCGACGTTATTTTAAAGAGAACAGTTGAAGCGGGAATCCCCCTTGCGGAAACCGTTAAAATGTTAACCGAAACCCCCGCAAAGGTTATGAAGCTCCAAACAAAAGGCAAAATCAAAAAAGGATACGATGCTCAATTCACAATATTTGATGAAAACTTAAACGTATTGAATGTTGATATCTAAACTCAAAAGGATGCGAAATTTTCGCATCCTTTTTCTTTGTCATAAATTAATTCTCAAAATCATATCATAATACAAAAATATAAAAACGGTATTTGGGAGGCTTCTTTATGGCAAATACAAGCATATACAAAGATATATCAACAAGAACGGGCGGTGATATTTATATCGGTGTCGTTGGGCCGGTAAGATCCGGAAAATCAACCTTTATAAAGCAATTTATGGAAAATCTTGTTTTGCCAAATATTGAAAGCGATTACGAAAGAGAAAGAGCGAATGACGAGCTTCCTCAATCAGCATCCGGCAGAACAATTATGACAACAGAACCCAAATTCATCCCGGAAAACGGAATCGAAGTTTCGCTTGAAGAAAACGTTGGCTTTAAGGTAAGAATGATAGACTGCGTTGGATATATTGTTCCAAGCTCCATTGGATACATAGAAAATGAGCAACCTCGAATGGTCATGACGCCATGGTATGAAGAGCCAATTCCGTTCAATATGGCTGCAGAAATGGGAACACAAAAGGTTATTAACGAGCATGCGACAGTCGGGCTCGTAGTTACTACAGATGGAAGCATAAGCGAAATACCGAGAGATGAATACGAAGAAGCCGAAGAAAGAGTAATACAGGAGTTAAAAGCAATAAACAAGCCTTTTGTTATATTGCTTAACTGCGTTTATCCAAATTCCGAAGAA
>JAZORV010000297.1:0-1666 GCA_045656785.1 Acutalibacteraceae bacterium
TGCTATGCACAATACACGTTTGCGTATCACGCAAACAACAAAACTATTGCAATCGAATGTAGCTGACAAGCATAAGCTTGTCAGAGGCAGAATTTATTCTGCCAAAACGGTTATAACCGTTTTCTACAATATCGATTATAATGAGCATAATTTTTTGTGATTTTCGGTGCGAAAGAGTCGGTAATGCTTTTTGCATTACTGATGATGACAAGCCGAAAAGCGCTAAAATTATGCCATTTTAGGCAGATTCGGATCATTCGTGTTTGCTTGAACTATTATTTCTTTCCATATATTTATCAACCTCTTTTCTGATTTTAGAGGAGATGGAAAATCGGGTTTCTTGTGTTTTTAAATAACATTCAGTGAAGCATTTTATAATCTCTATATCTTCGGTTAATTGCTTCGGGGAAACAACCTCTGAAGTGTCAAATTCCGTATGTATTCTTGCGGCGGAATCGGGGGCATAGCGAGCGAAGGATACTGAGGGAACGCCATAAAAAGCGAAGGAATTGGAATCACTCGAGCGAATTCCATAGCGAACGGAGGCGGAAATTTTTTCCGCTTTAAAGAAATCCTTTAAAAATACTTCCGCACGTCTATCGGCAGAAGAGAATCCAACAAACTCTCCGATATAAACTCCTATCATATCGAGGTTTATATTAAGTCGGGCTTTTTTTAAATCTTTTTTATTCTCTTTGCAATATTGAAGGGAGCCTAAAAGACCTCTTTCTTCCGCGCCGCACCAAAGAAATTTTAAGGTTTTGAGAGGTTTTTTGTCCTTGAAATATTCAGCTATTGAAATAAGAGCGATTGCGCTCGAAAGGTTATCATAGGCGCCCGAAGAATTGGGAGTTGAATCATAATGCGCCGAGAAAATTATGCTTTCTTCTGTTTCTCCGGGGATTTCGAGGAGAAGATTATGGGAATAGGCGGTTCTTTCTTTATAATCGAGGGAAATTCGCGCTATTGATCCTTCTTTTTTGATTATTTCAAGGGCATCTTTAATATGAATATTAATTATCGGGAGCTTAGCTTCTTCCGAAATAGGAAAACGAAGCTCTCTTTCTGTTGGCTTTTCGCTTCCGAAAAGGAGGTCACCCGAAAAGAGGATGATTCCGCTGACCTTCTTTTCCAAAAGCTTTTCATATAAAGCGCGGGAAATCGGCTTATCTGATAGCACTATTGCATTTTCTATCGGCTGGTTTTCAATATTTTCGGCACAAGTTAAATGATATAATAAGCCTTCTGCACTCCCTCTTTTCGAGCCGAAAACGGGCGTGGCGGCAAAGCAGTTGCCATCAACCGAAAGAGAGGCACAAATGGGCTCGTAAGCCTTGATGGGAAATGCTTTAAGCTCGGGGGAAAGACCTAAAGCCTCGAGGTATTCTTTTATATAAAGGGCGCAGTTTTTTTCCTCTTCGCTGCCCGCAGGTCTTTTATAAGAAAGCTTCGATAAAAGCTCTTTTATAGCAGATATTTCCATTTTATCCCTCTTTTCTCTATAAAATTTTATCATATTATGTATTGATTTTCAAGGGAAATATAAAAACCTGCGAGGGAGACTTTCATCTCCACCCGCAGGGTTATAACAAAGTTATTTTTTGTCCTTTTTCTTGGGGCGCTTAATTTTGTTGAGCTTTTTGTTAAGGTCGAGAAGCTCTTCCTT
>JAZORV010000298.1:0-2563 GCA_045656785.1 Acutalibacteraceae bacterium
CGCCAAGAAAACAAAGCCTATACATACGTTAATACCTCTGATGCAGGATGGGCTCAAAAGGTTCGTTTCAATAAAAAGCCTCAGGGAAAATATCTTGGTATTAAAATTATAATGGGCGTTACACAAACCACATGGGAGACTCCTTATTCATATATGAGACTTATAGAAATTGCTGCATTCGGCGAAGAAGCAACCGAAATCGCAGATGCAAGAACCTTTATAGATACAGTTGATTTTTCAAATATTGAAATTGCAGACGCTTTCTGGAGTGGCAGACAGGATCAAACCCTCTTAGTTAGTTTCGACCACGCTGCACAGCAGTTCCGAAACGTTGGCGCGCTCAGAAACTTTGAATCTGCCGGCAGACTCTATGCTGATGCTCTCGCGACTCTTGGCGAAGATGCAACAGAAGCTGAGGTTCTCGCTCTTGTAAAAACTAAACAGAACGATACTGCTACCTATCCTAAATACGGCGGAAACTTCGCTTCCGATAGCGACGTTTACAAGGTTATGGAAGGCATGGCTTACGCTATCGAAAATTATGATGATTCCGAGGACGCAGAAATTCAAGCAGGCGTTGCAAAGCTCAGAGCCTATCTTGATGAATGGACCAATCTTATAGTTGCAGCTCAGGGCAGAGATGGATATCTCAACACTATCTACACTATTTATGAGAATCCCTTCAACTGGGTTGCCGACCTCACTCCTACAGGCCGTTTCCAATCTCGCGGAATGCATGAGCTTTATTGCTTAGGTCACCTTTTTGAAGCCGCAGTTGCTATTTATAATGCAACAGGCGACAGAAGACTCCTCGATGCTTCTATGAAGAGCCTTGATATGCTTTATTCTGTATTCTATTTAAAGAATCACGAAACATATAAAGCAACCTTTAATGCTCCCGGACACGAAGAAATCGAGCTTGCTCTCGTTAAACTTGCCGCAACAGTTTACGAAATGGAAGATTATGGCCCTGAATATGCCGAAAAATGCATCACTCTTGCTCAATATTACCTTGACACAAACAATAAAGAGCAGGGCAGCAAAATAAACGGCAATACTGCAGTTTATCTCCCCGTTGGCGAGCTTACCGAGGCTTGGGGACACTGCGTTCGCGCATTCTATCTCTATACAGGCATGGCAGAGCTTTCAATCGCTAAGGGCGAGCTTCTCTATACAAACCTCGAGACTCTTTGGGAAAACGTTGAAACCAAGACCTATGTTACAGGCGGTATCGGACATCGTTCCTATACTGAGGGTCTCCCTGAATCTTATGAGCTTCCCAACAACGAAGAGCTTGCTTATTGCGAAACCTGCGCAAGTATTTCCAACGTATTCTGGAATAAGAGCATGTTCAAAATTTTTGGCGAATCCAAATATTTCGATAACATCGAAAAACAGCTCTATAACAATGTTCTTTCGGGCGTTGGTCTTGATGGAATCAGCTTCAACTACACCAACAACCTCGAAACCCTCGATGGCTATTTGAGAACGGAATGGAAAGGCACACCTTGCTGCCCGACCAACCTTGTTCGCCTTATCAACAAGCTCAGCGAATATGTTTATGCAACCGATAAAGAAACCAACACAGCTTATGTTAATCTCTACATCGGTTCTAACGGAAGCTTCAATTTAGGAAGCACCGAAATCGGCGTTAATATGACTTCTTCAATGCCTTGGGAAGGCAACGCAAACCTCGCTCTTTCCCTTAAAGAAGCAAAAGAATTCACATTGAAGCTCAGGCTTCCTTCCTGGGCGGTTGGCGCTAACGCTATCACCATTAACGGAGAAGCCTACACAGCAACCGCAGGTAACGACGGATACGTTGCTATTACCAGAACTTGGAACAATGGCGACGTTATTGCTATCAACTTCCCGATGGAGGTTCAGTTCGTTCGCAATGGCGATGTTATCCCCGCAAACAAGGGTCTCGTTGCAATCACAAGAGGTCCTATCACCTACTGCGCAGAGCAGCAGGATTCGGATTTAGAGCTTGACCTTATTTGCGTTAACGAAGATTCTACCTTCCAGACCGAGTTCGTTACCAACTTCATCCCCAATAATACCTATAAAACAGCTGAGCTTCAGCTTCTCAATGTTAAAGCTCAAAACATTAACGATTATCAAAGGGGAAAAACAACAACTATCAGCTTTAAGATGATTCCTTATCTCGCTTGGTCAAACCGTGGAGCAGACGGAATGAAGGTTTATTTGAGAGACGGCTCTGTGGGTTACGATACCTGGGACGATTTTAAGTCCTTGGCAGAAAATGCAACACCCTTTGCAACTGCAACCCATTCAGACAGCCCCGTTGCAAAGCTTAACGATAAAGACAGAGCCTATGGCTCAAGATGGTCTTCTTGGCTTTCAGGCGCTTATCCGCAAGAATCCAAAACCCCGACCATTACCTATGATTTCGGCAATAACTTTGTTAAACTAACCGCTTCTGACATCTATTTCTATACAGATGGCGGCGGATGCCAGCTTCCCGAAAGCGTTGATATCGAATATTGGAACGGAACCGAATGGGTTGACGTTACATTGACTAACACTCCCGAATTTGTAT
>JAZORV010000299.1:0-2673 GCA_045656785.1 Acutalibacteraceae bacterium
AGGTTATTATGATAACCGGCGACCATCCATCTGCCGCTTATGCAACTGCTCAAAAGCTTAGAATTGCCAACGATGAGTCTCAGGTAATTTCCGGCGAAGAACTCGAAAAAATTAGCGATGAAGAGCTTTTAAGCTCGATTGAAAAATATACCGTTTTCGCAAGAATAACCGCGGAAGACAGATGCCGAATTATTGCCGCTTTAAAAGATAATGGACATTTCGTTGCAACAACGGGAGATAGCGCAGTCAATACCGCTTCAATGCGCTTGGCAGACATTGGATATTCCCTCGGAAAAACGGGAAGCGACGTTGCGATTTGCTCATCAGAGGTTATAATAGAAGATGATAGCTTCGCATCGGTTGTAAATTCCGTAAGAGCATGCAGAGGAATTTTCCATAATATTTCTAAAGCAATAAAATTCTTCCTCTCTTCCCTTTTAGGGCTTGCCGCCGCAACTGCTATCGGATACGTTCTATTCGGATCGGCAGTTTCCGCTTCTGCTCTTATCCTGCTATCTCTTCTTTCCGTTTCGTTGATGACTCTCGGAATGGTCTATGAAAATTCAGAAAAGAAGGATATCAATCTTATCATCGACAATGATGCTACTATTTTCGAATCAAAATTCTTATTTGATTGCGTTTTTAACGGCGCTATTTTTGCGATAACTTATTTGGTTTCATTTGCTATTGGAAGAAGCCTTGAAAGCGTTGTTTCATCCACTTCTGCTTCAAATTTTGCCTTTATAACAATGGCAATAACCTTCTGGCTATCCTCCTTCCTTTTAAGGAATGAAACAACATTTTTCAGCATTGATTTTTCTAATAAACGCATATTTGTTTTTGCCGCCGCGGCATTTATAACATTGTTTATTTTAAGCCTTATTTTCTTCAATATCGGCGTTTTAAACTGGTTTATATGCATCCTTATTGCCGCCACTTCTGCATTTGTTCTCAACTGTATAAAGCTTATAAGAGCTATCTAAATTATCCTAAACAAGAAAACAACCTATCTCAGCCGAGGTAGGTTGTTCTTTTTATATAAAACGAAAATTTAAACAATTAATAAAAAACTAAGGCTTCGTTGCTACCGATTGGTTGCAATTCGCCTTAGTTTATTTACTTATCTATATATTTTTCGTCGTTGATTTTGCACACAAAAAATCAAATGATTGATTTTATTTTAAATCTTTTTTATTGAATTTTACGAGCCCCAGACCCAAGAAACCTAAAATTCCGACAATAGGCGGAATCAAAAGATAGGCAACGTCAGATGCGGAATATTTAAGGCCCGTTCCGATATAAACGGAATTATTTGCAACGTTTATTCGGCTTAAAAACTCGAGGAAATAATAAAGATCATCTCCGCCGCCTGCCATACCCATAAACTGCAAAATTACGTTTATTATGCTTGCTATCATAACGAGAGCGAAGGATATAGCAACATACAAAACAATTACCAAGCCAACGTTTTTCATCGAAGCCGCAAGCCAGGAAATTAACGCGGCTATTAATATAAGAATTAGCAGCTCAAAGCCTAACGACTCGAGAAAATACCAAAAATCCGAAAGCTCAAATGGGGCTGCCTGATAATCGAAAATGAGGAGACCAAAGCCGAGAGTTAAAAATGCGTTAAGGAGAATGACAGCTATTAAAACCACCGAAGCCACGATGAACATTGATAAAAATATATCGCTTCTGCTTTTACCTGCTATCACCTTATTTCTGATTGTTCCAAACGAAAAATCCTTGCAGATAATTATTGAAAGCAAAACTGGAGCTATAAGGCCTAAATTATTTCCCATCGAAAAGCTATTGAAAAAGAGGTCCTTTGCATAGAAATTCATAGACAGCATTGGGTTCTCAAGCGTTTCGTTTCCGCTTGTGATGGCAGAAAATAAAAGCGGAGTTATAGCGGCAAACACGACCGCCAAAATGCCCAACACAATGAGAAGCTTATCCTTCAAAACCCTTTTGAAATCAACTAAAATTAATTCACGCATTGTTTTCGCCTCCTATCAAAGAAAGATAATATTCCTCAATTCCCGTTTCGTTGCAATTAACAGACAAAATTTTAATATCCTTTTCGATTATTGCATTAAGCAAAGGATTCAGCTCTGTTTCGCCGAAAATACAGATTCCGTTATCATTTTCCTCAATCACGTTTTCGGGAAGAACTTCCTTTGCTATTTTCAAAAGGGCGTCCTTATCATCTGCCGAAATTTGAATTGTTTTAGCGCAAGCGCGATGAAGCTCTTCGGAGGTTATTTCTTTGATGAGCTTTCCTTTGGAAATAATACCATATTTAGAAGCCACAAGCGACAGTTCGGAAAGGATATGAGAGGAAATGAGGAAGGTTATCCCCTTTTCTCTGTTTAGCCTCAATATCAGCTCTCTTATTTCAACGATGCCTGCGGGGTCAAGCCCGTTCATCGGCTCATCAAGAATAAGCAACTCGGGCTCAGAGAGAAGCGCCATTGCAATGCCTAATCTTTGGCGCATTCCGAGAGAAAAATCCCCTGCATGCTTTTTTTCATTAAGAAGCTCCTCAAGCCCGACAGATTTTAGAACATCGGCAATCTTTTCCTCTGTTTTGCCTAAAAGAATGCATTGAGATTTAAGATTATCAAATGCCGACATATTAAGGTAAATCGATGGTGATTCAACGATAGCTCC
>JAZORV010000300.1:0-1666 GCA_045656785.1 Acutalibacteraceae bacterium
ATTTTTCAGTTAAAGTTTCACCCGTTGAACCAAAAAGGAAGGTCATTCCAAGCCTAATAGCACTGACAAGAAAGGCAATCATTATTTTTTCTCCTTTCTGTTTTTCGTTAATTGAAGCTTATATTGGATAAAGAACTCACATCCGATTATAAAAAACAGAATAATTCCTGTTACGATATCCGAAATTTCGCTTGGCACATTGAAATCGGTTGCAACCTGGCCCGAACCAAGTTCCAAGAAAACTATTAAAAATGTTGTGAATATCATATAAATAGGATTGAATTTTGCAAGCCAAGAAACCATAATAGCCGTAAAACCGCGCCCGCCGACAGTGGTAGTGCTGATAGTATGATTCGTACCGCCTACTAATAAAAGTCCGGCAATACCGCAAATCGCACCGGAAACGAGAAGAGTTCTTATAACAACCTTCTTAACATTTATTCCAATGTATTTAGCGGTATTTTCGCTTTCTCCAACTACCGATATCTCATATCCTTGCTTTGTGAATTTAAGATAGATATATACAACAACGGTAAGTACTGCAACGATGATAATGTTCAATAAATATTGCTGACCAAAAAGTTCGGGAAAGCCATATTCTTTCATAGGGGTCAAAACGCCGGACCCGTTTTTAACGAAAGTTTTAAGGAAAAATGCAACGAGCTGTATCGCAACATAGTTCATCATAAGGGTAAATAAAGTTTCATTAGTGTTCCAATAAGCCTTAAAAAACGCAGGAAGCACTGCCCATATCATCCCAGCAACAACCGAAGCCAAAAGCATGACAATGAGCAAAACAGGAGTTGAAAGTTTTCCCCCTAAAAACATCATCACAGCAACGGTTGCAAGACAACCGACCATAACCTGACCTTCTGCACCGCAATTCCAAAAGCGCATTTTAAAAGCGGGAGTTACAGCTAAAGATATGCACAAAAGTATCGCAATATTTTGAAATAGATTCCAACGACGAAGCTCGGTTCCGAAGGCACCGTTAATCATAGACGAATAAATCGCTATAGGGTTTTTATGCGAAAGAAGCATTATAACAACAGCAGAAACTATCAACGCTAAAATGATAGCAGCAGCTCTTATTCCGCCGTTGAAATACCAAGGCAATGGTTCGCGCTTTACAACATGAAAAAACGAATTATGCGCCTTTTTTGTTGGGCTATCTTTTTTAATCTCAGTGCTCATTGCCATCATCCTCCTTTTTTGAAACTGCTTTAGTCATCAATAATCCTATTTCTTCCTTTTTAGCAGCTCTGCCGTCAACAATTCCCGTTACAGAACCTGATCCAATAACAAGTATTCTATCGCAAAGCTCGATAAGAACATCAAGGTCTTCGCCAACAAAAATTACCGCAGCGCCATTCTCCTTTTGCTCATTTAAAAGATTATAAATAAGATAGGAGGAATTTATATCAAGACCTCTAACAGGATAACCCGCCATAAGAACTGTGGGCGAAGATGATATTTCTCGACCAACGAGAACTTTCTGAACATTACCACCGGAAAGCCTTCTGACAGGTGTTGTAGCTCCGGGAGTTACAACCTCGAGGTCATCAATAATATGATTAGCAAGATCCTTCGGCTCTTTTCTCTCTAGGAACACAGATTTACCTTTTTGATAGCTTCTGAGCATCATATTATCGATAATATCCATATT
>JAZORV010000301.1:0-2388 GCA_045656785.1 Acutalibacteraceae bacterium
GGAAACATCAAATCCCAATACGGGGCAGCTATAACAATAATATCTGCTGATGAAAATTGCTTTGCAAAATCAAAACTCGGATCGGTAAAATCGTTATTTTTTGCAGCAAGCGTTCTTTGATTAATTCCGTTGATATCAATATGCTGCAGAGTTTTTTCGAAAAGCTTTATTTCTTCTTTTTCGCCATTTAACTTTTGAAGAAGAGTTTTTGTTAATTCTAATGTTCGCGAATCGGGTCTTATACAAGCGTTAATAAACAATATTCTATCCATATGCAACGCTCCAATATTTCAAACTATAAAAAGATTTAAATTAAAAACAAATGCTGTCGGTTTTTTCGAGTAATTTCGCCAACATCTCTTTGCATCTGGCTATTTTAGCAGGACTGTCAGCTTCTTCAGGGCGACGAATAGCGCGACGAAGCATGCGAGTATATCCAATAATCATCGCTTTTTCCGCTACATTCTTGCAAAATTCCTCATCATCATTTTCCAGATACATTTTGAGAGACATGTCCCAAAACTGTTCTGCAGTTTCATGTGTATAACCGAAGAAATTCATCGTAACCTGATGATCAAGTTCGGAATAACCTATAAAAGCATTAAACATTGAACCGAGCTCGAATACAGGATGGCCCATGCACAAAGTATCCATATCTATAAGCAGGGGTTCTCCATTTTGCACCATAATATTATTTGTATGATAATCTCCATGCATCAAAGTACTGGTTTTCGGGACTGCTTCGATTAAGGAACGAAGCTTATTGCCATATTTTTCAGGAAGATGAGGAGCAACAAATTCAGCCCATGCAAGAGCTGTTTCCTTCATGTCGGGAACTACGCCGTCTTCGACCTCTATTGCATGAATACTTTTGAGCATATCAATATAATATTTTGCTGCCTCTGACAAATCATCAGGATTATTGCGAATCAGTTTAGTAACACTTTCTGCATTCAAAAGCTCTGTTACTGTTCCGTATCCATCATCAACGCGAACGATCCCGTAAGGGATTGCTGTATTTATGCCAAGAACAAAGGCTTTTCTTGCGTTTTCACGTTCTTGCTTAATTTCCGGGAGTGCATCCTTCGCAAAATAGGTTTTAAGAATTGTTTCATCGTCGTAACGATAAACAGCACCATTAGCGCCCTTGGCAATAAACTCGCATCCCTCTACACTCATTCTTTGATATGCCTTTACAACAGTAACCATATCAGTAAAGCCGGTCATATCAAAAACCTCGTAAACATCAGAGGCAACGTTTATAATTGCAAGTTTTGGTTCTTCTTTTCGAAGTTTAAGAATAACACGCAAGCCTGCAGACGATATGTATTCTAATTTATCAGCATCAATAACGGTATGTTTTCCGAGGTTATCATTTTTTATCTTAAAAATTTTCTCTTCTGCTTCAGCCGCATTAGAGGCATCGATTCTACCCTCAATGGCAATATATAAAATGTTTTTATCAATACGAAACGTAATATCCATTTGTTTATTCTCCTTTTCCAAATACAAGTTCAGTCAGTGTTTTATACTCAATCCAAGCCGAAGTATCGGATAGTGCTTTAGTAAACTCAACAATAGACCGATAATACCAAGCTTGTTCGCTCGGATCATTCTGATTAAATCTCTGCCACATTGATTCGCCTTCTACCTTAAAATCACGGTAGATAGCGCGCATATTTGCAAGTTTATCGCCAAGCCATACCATTAACACGGCGATATCCTTTGTGGTTTTAAGCGCAGCCAAGGACTCTTCTTTACGAATACGCCAAGTTGCCTCGGGCGGTAAATTAGGTCGCTTATCCTCTGTTTCAGATTCAACAAGCTCTCTAACTCGTTCCCCAAATCTCTTTTCAATTTCTTCAATGGAAATATCAGCATCCTCTACAACGTCGTGAAGAACGGCTGCTGCGATTAAATTCTGATCATCAGTCATCGTTCCGACAATAACCGCCGCTTCCATTGGATGAAGAATATATGGGGCCTTACTTTTTTTGCGACGCATTCCGTCGTGAGCCTTAACAGCAAATTCGATTGCTTCACTAACAAGTTCCATTATTCGATCACCAAAATATCGGCAAAGCCGGTCATTTCTAAAACATCCATAACCTCTTCACAAACGCCCGTCAGCTTCATAGAACCAATTTTCTGCATTTTCTTTTGTGCAGAAAGAAGCACACGAAGGCCGGCACTGGAGATATATTCCAAGCCTTTTGCATCGAGAACAAGATTTTTAACATCTCCGATATCCTCGTTGATGGTTTTATCAAGCACCGGAGCGGTAATTGTATCGAGTCTTCCGATAATCTCGATGGTGGTTTCTTCTGCTGTTTTCTTTATTTCGATTGTCATAAAATTAATCTCCTTATATCTTTTTAATCATTGTTA
>JAZORV010000302.1:0-2114 GCA_045656785.1 Acutalibacteraceae bacterium
GATACCTTGGAGAGATATCCTGTATAGCCATATTGGATGAGCATAAATGCATTATAACCGAGAGAGTAGCAGTAATCAGCATCAAAGTTGGACGGGAATGCGCAACGGCCTTCATAGCCCAAGAAGTGATGGAGTGCGGAGAATTTGCCATTGAATTTTCCTGCAGCTTTACGAGCCTTGAGGTTTTCTGCAACAAGTGCGGAGAAGAGCTTTTCAGACTCGATGAGGGATACTTGTACGTTACCGTGGGGGTCACGTTCAAGGAAGAGCTGTTGTTGGATGGATTCGGGAAGGATAGCGAATACGGACATTGATTCTTTTGTAAGTCCTGCTTCGATAAATGCATATTTATCAGCCCATGTAGGAAGTGCATTGAATTTAGCAGTTTGTTCACCTGCAAGAAGTTCATTGATCTCAGCGATGAGAACGGAGAACTCGGGAACGAATTCAACTATACCTTCGGGAATGATAGCAACACCAAAGTTCCAGCCTTTTGCGGAACGATTTGCAACAGAATCAGCGATGTAATCAGCGATTTGTGCCAAAGACATTTTCTTTGCAGCAACTTCTTCGCCAACGAGGCAGATATTGGGGCGTGTTTGGAGAGCGCATTCAAGAGCAACGTGAGATGCGGAACGACCCATAACCTTTACGAAGTGCCAATATTTTTTAGCGGAGTTAGCATCACGTTCAATGTTACCGATGATCTCGCTATATGTTTTTGTAGCTGTATCAAAACCGAAGGAACATTCGATATCTTCGTTTTTAAGGTCGCCGTCGATAGTTTTCGGACAACCGATAACTTGAATACCTGTGTTATTAGCTGCAAAATACTCAGCCAAAACTGCAGCGTTTGTGTTGGAGTCGTCACCGCCGATGATAACGATAGCGTTAACACCATGTTTTTTGCAAACTTCTGCAACAACAGCAAATTGCTCTTCTGTTTCGAGCTTTGTTCTACCGGAACCGATTATATCAAATCCACCTGTGTTACGGTATTGGTTGATATACTCATCGTCAAATATTACATAATCATCTTCCAAAAGTCCGCTGGGGCCACCCTTGAAGCCATAGAGAACGTTATCTTTGTCAGTTGCTTTCAAAGCATCATATAATCCACAAATAACGTTGTGTCCGCCGGGTGCTTGTCCACCGGAAAGTATAACACCGACAACTTGCTTTTTAGCAACGGAAGTATTTTTTCCGATTTCGAAAGTGATTTCATTTTTACCGTATGTGTTCGGGAAAAGTGCTTGGATCTTTTCTTGGTCTGCAACGCTTTCAGTAGCACCGCCGTTTTTTACACAGATCTCAGATATACCGTTTCTGAGCATTCCGGGCAATTTGGGTGCATATTGATATCTTGCAGTTTGAAGAGGTGAAAGTTTCATTAATATTACACTCCTTAATTATTCTTAAATTCATTATCCGTATTATTATACATTATTTATTCGAAAAAGTAAATAGTAAATTCTTATAATTTTATCTCTAATTGTAATAAAAACAACGCCACTTCGACGAGAAGCGACGATATAATTAATAAACATACTCTTTACATTATCTCATAATTATGATGAAATAAAAATGTAAAAGGTTATGGTTCTGAAGCAATAAAGAAGATCTTAACAAATATTTCACGTCACTCTCCAATAAAGAGAGTGCTTCTGCATGTTAGAGCTGAAAACGAAAGAGCTATACGATGCTACAATAAAATTGGGTTTGCAGAGAGTTCTCGTTATTATAAAAATGGTTTAAGCATCATTGAAATGACATACACTATTTAGCTTTATTTGAAAAAATGCCGCCGAGGAATGATTATCCTCGGCGGTGTGTGTTTGATTATTAGTTCCATTTGTGTCCAACAGGATATAACGCACTTAAAGATTCGCTCAACCACTTTCTTTGTTCATTGTTCATTTTCTGAATGGACAAATCATAATCTTGTTGATACCCTTTGCGTTCTGTATCAGTAGATTTATACAGCAAACATAACTCAGGTGCTAAATACGGAACATCTGCCTTATACAATATCGATTTATCTAAATCTCGTTTTATATCGTGATTTCTTGCATACAAAAAGTGTTCATCGGTCCTATCATTAAACAAAAACTCAA
>JAZORV010000303.1:0-9278 GCA_045656785.1 Acutalibacteraceae bacterium
TAAACTCTGCAACGGCAGCGTCATTTGTGCTTGAAAATCTCGTAACAGTAGGTTCTGCTGCAAAAGCAGTTAAACCAACAGCTTGAAAAAGCGAGAGAATTAAGCTGAAAGCGAGAATAATTGCAATTAGTTTTTTCATCATAAATCTTCCTCCGTGATATCGAAAATATTTTTTGATTTGCTTCTATATTGTGCAGGGGTTATTCCCCTTAAAGCCTTGAATTGTTTAATAAAATGGCTCGCTGTTGAAAATCCGATGCTCAGAGCAATGTCAGCGATTTCCATGTTAGTTGAAAGGAGAAGCCTTTCTGCTTCGTTGATTCGCGTTTTAAGAAGATAATCTCTGAAGCGTATTCGCATTGAGCTTTTAAACATTTCGGAAAAATAAGTGTAGCTATATCCACAAAAATCTGCGACGTCGTTAGCGGTAACCGTGGCAAGATTTTGGTTTATATAAGGCAACGCTTTTAATAGAATTGGCGGAAGGGAGATATCGGTTAAGATCTGAGGCGTGTTTTTGTTCCAATATCTCAAAAGCCATAAAAGAATCTGCAAGATATGCGTTCTCATGGAAAGCTCATATCCATAAGATTTTGAATTCCATTCGTTGAGAATTGTTTTTACCGCCGCGGGAATTTCAGTTTTGCTAATTATATCGGCGGTAATTCTTCTTTCGTAAGAAAAATCGTTTAGCGTAAAGGGGAGCATGTATTTAAGTTCAAAAAACGATTGCTCCGAAGAGTAAATTTCGTGAGGCGAAAATTTTATGATTATATATTCGTTTTTCTCATTCAAAAAGCGTAGGCGATGAAGCTCCATAGAGTTGATGACAATAAGATCTCCGGACTGAAACGGCAAAATTTTTCCATTTATCCATACCTCACTGTCAACATTAAGCCCGTAAAGCAATTCGATATATTCATGGTAATGCACCGAATCTTTAAATTCGGGATTATATCCTGCGTTCATTAAAATACATTGAATCGAGATATCAACGTTTTGCGTTTTAATCTTACATTCATTTGAAAAATTCATTCTGTCTCATCCTAAAAAAATTGATATTTTTAGACAAAATAATTATATCATATTTCGTAAAAATATGATAGTATTAAATTAACCAAAATTCATATTATTTTTTTGGTTATTATGACTATAAAATATAATATAAGCAATAAGGAGGAAAAAATGATTAAAGTAACGGTTTGGAATGAATTTTGCCATGAACAAACAGACGAGCGAATAAGAGAGGTATATCCCGAGGGCATCCATAATCAGATTAAAAGCTTTTTAAAGGATGAATTCGATGTTAAAACAGCAACCCTTTATGACGAGGAATGTGGGCTTTCAGAGGACGTTCTAAAAAATACCGACGTTCTTATCTGGTGGGGGCATATGAAGCATAACGATGTTCCCGAAGAGATCGTCGAAAGGGTTTATAACGCTGTGCTTTCAGGGATGGGGCTTATCGTTCTTCATTCGGGGCATCATTCGAAGATTTTCAAAAAGCTTATGGGAACTCCTTGCAACCTTTGTTGGCGCGAGGATGGCGATCTTGAGAGAGTCTGGGTGGTAAATCCCGCTCATCCGATAGCCAAAGGTCTCGGAAAATATTTCGAAATCGAGCACGAAGAAATGTATGGCGAGCCGTTCGCAATCCCCGAGCCTTTGGAAACAATTTTCCTCGGATGGTATGAAGGGGGAGAGGCTTTCCGTTCGGGTGTAACCTATAAAAGGGGAAATGGAAAAATATTCTATTTCCAACCGGGGCATGAATCTTATAGAACTTATTATAACGAGAGCGTTCAGCTTGTTATTAAAAACGCTTGTAATTGGGCGGCGCCGAGCTTTCGTTCGGATGATGTTTTAGCCTGCCCTCAGGTTGAAAAAATAGAAAAATAATCAAAAAAAGCGCAATGCTCGTTTTTTCGGGCGTTGCGCTTTTCTTTATTTAGTGGATTTTTCGTAAGCCTTTGGGGTCATTCCTACGTGTGTTTTGAAAACTTTTGTGAAATAATTTGCATCCGCTATTCCAACGCTTGAAGCCACTGCCGAAATATTCATCGAGCCTTTTGCTATCAGCTTTTTTGCTGTCGCAATTCGTTCCTTTCTTATAAATTCCGTTATGCTCATTTTAAAGAATTGTTTAGAAAGCAGATATAAAGAACTTCTAGAAATTCCAAAATGAGCGCAGAGGGAAGTGGTATCAAGCGGCTCGGATAGGTTGTGCTTTATAAAGCTCGCAACAGAGAAAGCGAGGCTTCCCGTTTTTATGGAAATAATATCCTTCATCATAATATAAGCGGCGCTCATCTCGAGAATTTTTGTTATTGAACTTATGTAATCATGGCTTCTGTATTTAACGTTTGGGGTAGCCGAACGAAGCTCATTTTTAAAAGATTCTTGATAATCTAATTTTTCTATTCTTTCGCTTATTCTTGCTCTGTCTTTTTCATCCGTTATCTGCCCAAAAAGCAAATATCCTAAAATTATTCCATCCTTAACAATGGGGGAGGCAATTTCGTTAAGTCCCATGTGGCAAATATATTTATGTGTTGAAAGTGTTTTATCGCAAATATCGAAAGCTGCCTCATCGTGGGCGATGCATCGGGCTGTTAAATCCTCTTTTTTGCGTATTTTTTCGCAAAAATCGCACATTTTCTTAGGATAAGAGGCGATGCAATTTCTATCCGCATCATATATAGAAATTATTGTTTTGCAAACCGCATAAAAATCCCTTGCAAGGTTTTCAAGCTCTCTGGCAGTCTCGGCATTGTTCATTCTATATCCCTCCGATTAATCAAAATTGCTATTTTTTAAAACGAATGCTTATATATTATAGCAAAAGATTATGTTATAATCAAGATAGAAAATAAAAAAGGAGCGAACAAAAGCTATGAAATGGTATGAAAAAAGTTTCAAACGTCATCTTTGCGATATGCATATCAACGATACCGACCCCGCATATTTCAGCGAATATTCCCCCGAAGGATACGTTGAATGTTTAAAAGCCGCAAAAATCGATAGCCCGATGATCTATCTCCAGTCCCACATTGGGCTTTGCTATTTCCCAACAAAAAGCGGAGTTATGCATAAAGCCTTCAGAGATAAGCCTGATATGATAAAGAAAACCATCGAGCTTATGCATAAAGATGGGATGAACGTTATCGGCTATTATAGCCTGAATTTCAATAACGTTGAGCACGATAGACATCCCGAATGGCGAATGATAAAGGATTCGGGGCTTTCCCGCAGGCAGGAGGATGACCGCTATGGCCTTTGCTGCCCTAATAATATGGAATACAGAGAGTTCGTTTTCTCGCAGATAAAGGAAATGCTCGATTATTTCGAGCTTGAAGGAATGTTTTACGATATGCCCTTTTGGTCGCATATCTGTTATTGCGAAAACTGTCAAAAGCGATTCAAGGATGAAACCGGACTCGATATGCCTCGTGGAATCAATACCGCGACCCACGTCGTTAAGGATGAAACCTATCATCTTTTGAATAAAAAAATGATGGAATGGATGGGAGAGTGGGCTCAGGCAGTAACCGATTATACTCTCTCTTTAAAACCTCAATTAACCATTGAGCAAAACTTCGCATCTGCCGTGAGCCATGAGCAGTGGCTCGCTTGCGGTGATGAGGTGAATAATGCCTGTGATTATACCGGTGGAGATCTTTATGGCGGTTTCTATGAGCAGTCTTATGTTTGTAAATATTACTATAATCAAACCAAAAACAGACCTTTCGAATATATGACTTGCCGATGCAATCCTAATCTTTTCAAGCATACTATAACTAAATCGCATGATCAGTTGAAGTTAGCGGTAATGCTCACCTGCGCGCATCATGGCGCGACCCTTCTTATCGATGCTATTGATCCGGTTGGAACGATGGATATGAGGGTTTATAATATGATGGGCGATATATTTTCTGAGGAAGAAAAATACGAAAAATATCTTTCGGGCGAACTTATGAGTGACGTTGGTGTATATTCCGGAATTTCCTCGAAATTCAATGAGTTTGATAGTGAGATAAGCCATCATACCGGTTCAGTCAGAGCGGTTAAAAAATTCATAACAAGCCATATTCCGAATTCTGTTATAACAAATTATCAGCTCTCCGAGCTTTCAAAGCAAAAGGCAATTATTCTCAGCCTTGTTAATCATCTCAAGGATGAGGCTTATGAAGCTTTTTACAACTACGTTAACAACGGAGGTATCCTTTATTTCAGCGGCTCAGATAGAAAGCTTTTGGAAATGGCGGGTATCAGATTCAAGGAATATACAAAGCATAATCAGGTCTATATCGGAGCAACCAAAGGCAAGGAAGATATTATGTGCGGATTTGATCTCAAATATCCGATGCCCTTCGAAATGCCTTTGTCGGTTGTTGAGGCAAGCGATGGAGAGGTTATTTCGAAAATTGTGCTTCCGTATTCCGTTAGGGGAGAGGATAACGATAATTTCTCTTCTATCCATTCTGATCCTCCGGGATTTATTACCGAAAGCCCTGCAGTAATAATCAAAAACATAGGAAAAGGTAAGCTAATTTGGTCCGCTGCTCCATTCGAAGCTATTGGACCCCTTCCTTATAAGAAGGTTCTGCTCGAGCTTTTGAAATATGCAGGCTTTGAAGCGAGCATCAAAACAAATGCACCACAATCAGTGGAGCTTGTCAGCTTTAAGGATGAAAACAGCATAAAAATAAGCGCAGTTAATATAACTGAGGAGGATGAAGCTCCGGTTATTGCAGGTTTCGATATTTCGGTTAAATGCGATAAAGAGCCTAAAGAGCTTCTTCTTTTGCCAAATGAGGAAAAGCTTACGTTTGAATATAAGAATGGCGAAATTAGCTTCAAAACTCGTCAGCTCAATATTTTTGATATGTATGAAATAAAATTTTAAGGGGAGAAAAGTATGAAAGCAAGAGATTTTTTAAACGAAAACAATGGTATTCTTCGCTTAAAGCCCGCTTGGGTTCCTCGTTCTTTTTGCCGCCCTGCAAAGAGAATCAGGCTCCATCCCGAGGATTATTATGTTCTCGGTGGAAAAAGAGGAGGTATTGATGAAAGATGGTTCGCATCTACTACTCATGCCGATAACGGCCCTGAAACGCCCGCTGATGAGGGATTAAGCTACGTTGTTAATAACGATGGAAGAGAGCAGATCCTCCTTAAGGATATGGTTGATGAGCTTAAAGGCGAGGTTATCGGAGAGGGGCTCTGGAATAAGTACAAATGCTGGCCAATGTTTTCAAAATTCTTTGATAATTTGGGTCCGCTTCCGCATCATATTCATCACGATGATGCTCATGCCGCAAGGGTTAATGAGAAGGGAAAGCCCGAAATGTATTTCTTCCCCGCTCAGTATAATAACTATGGCGGAGAGTTTCCATTTACATTCTTTGGTCTTCGCCCCGAAACCACAAAGGAAGAGGTTAAAGAGAGCCTTCAGAACTTCACTAAGGGAGATAATAAGCTTTTAGACCTTTCTCAGGCATATAAAATAACTCTCGATACCGGTTGGGACGTTCCTCCCGGAGTTCTCCATGCTCCTGCAAGCCTTTGCACCTATGAGCCGCAGTTCGCAAGCGACGTTTATGCTATGTATCAGTCCCTTTTATATGCCGAGCATTGCGTTCCCGAGGATCTTCTTTGGAAGAATTGTCCCGAGGAAGAAAAGGGCAATTATGATTATCTCATAGACGTCATTGATTGGGAACAGAATACCGATCCTGCCTTCTCCGAAAAGCACTTTATGAAGCCCATTGTCTGCAGAGAGATGAATGGCGCTGTTGAAGAGTGGATTTGTTATAAATGTCCTATTGTTTCGGCAAAGCGCTTAACTATCGAGCCTGGCGCCACAGTTACTGTAACCGATGAAGCCGCCTATGGCTTTATCGCAGTTCAGGGAACGGGAACTATCAATGGCTTAACCCTCTCAACCCCAACTCTTATTCATTATGGCGACCTTACCGACGATGAGTTTTTCGTAACCGAGGATGCCGCAAAGAGGGGTGTAACAATAGTTAATACCTCTAAAACCGAGCCCATCGTTCTCTTAAAGCATTTCGCAGAGAACCCCGAGCTTACAAGATTTCTTTCTAAATAATTAAGTTTTAGGCGCTTGAACCCCATTCAAGCGCCTTTTATTATTTAAAAATATATGCTGAATAGCTTTTCTTCGTTCAAGTTGCTCGAGAACGCATAATCTCCAACATTAATATCGATGTTTTGGCCTTTGATTTTAAAAGTGGCGCGAAGCTGATCATTTTCAATAGGCTCAATAGTAAGCTCGGGCGGATTGTGATAAAAGTCGGTATCGGCAAAAATCTCATCCAAAGCGCAGCCCGAAAGCTTTGATTTTGCTAAAAGTAATGGCCCGACAAAAAGTGTAACTTTATCGTTTTTGAGTTTAATAAAGGCGGGAAACTCATCTCGCGGGTTAATGAGCCTGCGCTCCATATAGTCGGTCAGGGTATGGACCAAAAGGGTCGATTTTGGCTTCACTATTCTCAAATTGTGGTCAAATTCAAGGGTGAAGCAGCTATTTCCCGAAGAAATTTTTTGCTTAACATATCCGTTATCGCTTGTATACTCTGTTCCGTTAATTATCACAGTTCGGCTCCAAGAGGGAAGACGGAAATTGATATAGAGTTCTTTTTCGGAGGTAACGTCAACCGTTAGCTTCTGATTCTCTATGTATCCCTTCGAAATGTCGATTTTAAGCCCGTTTTCGGAGATTTTCGAAGGAGTATAAAGATTGATATAGGCTTCATCATTATTGCTCGAAACGATCATTTCTGCTGCGTTTAAGAAGCCTCTCGGAGCGTTATTAACGCAACAATGATTATATTTCAAATCGCATTGCGGGGGAGCGGAAACGTGATGCGAGCTTCCGCGAAGGATTCTGCTTCCCCAAGCGCCATCACGGAAGATGCTTGCAACCATCGCGTTTTCAAAGGTGAGCTCAAAAACATCAATATATTTGTGCTTGCCCGTAAGCTTAAATAATTCGCTCGAAAGGCGCATAAAATGAATAACGTCGCATGGCTCGCTTGCCGCATTTTGTTGGGCGCGCGCAAAGAGAAACAGGTCGTTAAATCCAACGCTCATAAGTGGATTCAGCTCATATTTCATAAGAAGCTCCCAGAAGTTTTCGCCGGCCTTCAGACATTTTTCTTCCCCCGTGATTCTATAAAGCTCCAAAACGCCATCAAAGAAGGACATCGTTTCATAAGCCTTATGGCTTGTTGCATCAAGGCTTGAGGAGGGTTCTTCTTTATCGTTGCAGTTCCAAAGATGGATGGGGAGGAGAGAAAGCGCGTTTTTAATCGGCTTCATGCATTTTGCTTCATCATCCTGGGCGCTTTGGGCTATCTTCAAGGCAAAATTGAGATAACGCTCGTTATCCGTCAGGCGGTAGAGGATAAGCATCGGCTTCAAAATGGAAGCAGAAGCGATGCCATTAAAGGTTCCTGTTTCAAAAATGTTGATTCCGCGTTCATCCAGCAAGTCTAAAAGCTGATTTGTCGTGCGAATGGCGGCATCAAGGATTTTCTGATCCTTTAAAAGCTCGTAGGCCTCGAGAAGACCCCAAAGTGTGTATTTTCTGCACCAAATATTCCAGCACCAATCGCAGTCCCAGCCCTTTATCTTTCTGCCCTCTTCCAATGGGCAGGCAAAAACGATGGAAGGGTCCTTATAGCTTCCGATGTATCCGTTTTCATCTGCGGCGGAGATAATCTTTTCGCAGGAATTCGCAACTATTTCTTTAAGCTTTTCGCTTTGAAGATATTTTGCAGTTCTTGAGGCGCTGATAATCAGCTTTCCCCAGAATTCTCCGCGCCAGGTGCCGATAGGCGCGTTGGCGTCATCAAGCTTTTCAAAAAAAGCATCCTCGGCTTCCTTCAAAATGTTTTCAACTGCGAAATCGCTGAGCATTCTGTTTTCAATAAATCTATTAAAAAGGCCTCCGATTTCGCCTTCAAAAGCAACTGAATCGAGGCTTAGGGGGTTAAAAGTATTTTTGATTTTATATTCCATAAAGCATCCGCCTTTCTCTTGACGTATTCTAACATTAATTGCCGAGAAAATCAATAGCGGTTGCCTTTTTTGATAAGTTTTTTGAAAAATAAAAGAGAGCTACCAAATAGGTAACTCTCTTTTGAATTTAGCTTGTATGTTAGCAGGAAGCTTAAATTACTTAAGCTCAACCTTAGCGCTTGCCTTTTCGAGCTTGCTTCTTGAGCTCTTCTGCTCGCGTTTTTAGAAACGCCTTCTTTAAGAGCCTTAGGAGCAGCGCTGCTCCTAAAATAAAAGAGAGCTACCAAATAGGTAACTCTCTTTTGAATTTAGCTTGTATGTTAGCAGGAAGCTTAAATTACTTAAGCTCAACCTTAGCGCCAACTTCTTCGAGCTTCTTCTTGAGCTCTTCAGCTTCGTCCTTAGAAACGCCTTCTTTAAGAGCCTTAGGAGCAGCCTCAACTGCTGCCTTAGCATCAGCAAGACCAAGACCGGTGATCTCACGAACAACCTTGATAACCTTGATCTTCTCTGCGCCTGCGTCAGCAAGAACAACGTCGAACTCAGTCTTTTCTTCAGCGGCTGCTGCGCCTGCTGCGGGAGCTGCTACTGCAACTGCTGCTGCAGCGGAAACGCCGAACTCCTCTTCGATTGCGTGAACGAGCTCAGAAAGCTCGAGAACTGTAAGATTTTTTACTTCTTCTACAAGAGCAACAATTTTCTCAGATGCCATTATAGTTTACCTCCAATAAATAATTTTTTGTTTTGTTTTTTTAAAAATTTAATTATTCAGCAGCGGGTGCTTCCTCTGCTACAGCTTCTGCTTCTGCAGGAGCCTCGACGGTAGCTTCACCGCCGTTATCTACAACTGCCTGCAATACACGAGCGAATGCTGCGATAGGAGCATTGAGCGCGTTGCAAACTGTTGCGAGAAGAACTTCCCTTGTGGGGAGCTTTGCAAGAGCGGTAACTGTTGCGAGGTCGATAGCTTTGCCATCGAGGAAACCACCCTTAAGGTTGAAGTTTTCGTGATCATCAGCGTATTTTCCGAGGATACGAGCAGCTGCTGTATGGTCATCGGCGCTGATAGCGATAGCTGTTGTGCCTTCTAAAAGGCTATCGAGCTCTGCGAGATCTGTTCCTTCGAAAGCGAGGTGGAGAAGGGTGTTTTTAACAACCATGTACTCAATTCCTGCTTCGCGAAGCTCACGACGGAGAACAGTATCATCAGCAGCATTAATTCCTCTGTAATC
>JAZORV010000304.1:0-6247 GCA_045656785.1 Acutalibacteraceae bacterium
TGGGAGACCTTTTATATGTAAAAGAGGTCGATCCCGAGGAGATAAAGGTTGGAGACCCGATAACCTTCGTGCTTAACGAAGACCTCGTTGTTGCAACGCACAGAGTTGTAAGAATAGATGAAAAAAATCAGCATTTCTATACAAAGGGCGATGCAAATAAAACCGAGGATGCCCAGCCCGTTCATTTTAAAAACGTTCTCGGCGTTCCTAAGTTCAGCATCCCGAAGCTCGGATACGTTTCTGATTTTATTCAGAATCCGCCCGGAATGTATTTTGCAATTGGATTTGGCGTTGTGCTGATAATTCTTATCTTTATTCCCGATTTTTCTAAAAAGAAGGAAGAGGAAGAAAAGGAGGAGGCGGCAGTGGAAGTGGATTTCGAAAAGCTTCCCGATGCCGAGCCCGAAAAGAAGGAAGAGGCACAAATGCCCCAAACTGAGGATATTTAATTTACGTTTGCGAATGGAATTCCCGCAAGCATAAATTTAAATATAAATACGAAAGAAAGGAGGAAATTCAAAATGACAAAGAAAAGAGTTCTCTTTGCTGCTCTCGCAGTAATGCTTATCGCTATCATCTCTGTTGGAACTTTGGCTTGGTACAATTCTACAGATAGCGTTGAGAATACCTTCAAATTCGATGACACCAACACCGATGGCACACCTGATTTCGAAATCGAAGTTTTCGAAACCAAGGAAGATGGCACCGAAACTGATGCTAAAGTATATGAAGATATCATTCCCAACGGTACATATGCTAAGGATCCCACAGTTAGAAACAAGGGTGACTACGATATGTATGCTCGTCTCATCGTAACAGTTTCCGATGCCAAGGTTTGGATGGATGCTGCTGCAAAATACGGGCTTACCGCTGTTGGCGCAGAAGACACAATTCTTGAGAAGCTTGTTGACCTTAACGCAAAATGGGTTCGTTATGATAACGTTGAGTATGATGCTACAGCTGATACTTTGACCTACGTTTATTATTATAACGAGATCATCGCTCAGAAGGGCGGCTTGTCCGCAAAGCTCTTCACAGAGGTTACAATTCCTTCTCAGCTTCAGACCGAGGACCTCAACCTCGTAGACGATCAGTTCACCATTAGCATTAAGGGTGATGCTATCCAGTCTGATAATGTACCTGTTGATAACGTAGCAGGAACAGTTAACGATGCTTATAAAGCATTCGTAGCTGTAAACTGGGCAGCAGGCGCAGATTACGAATAATTTTTTTGAACTTTAATCTGGAGGATTAAAAATGACAAAACAAAAAAGCACAAAGCGTGCACTTTTAAGCTCTGCTATCGCTCTTTTGGTTTGCGTTGCAATGCTCATCGGCACAACCTTCGCTTGGTTCACCGATAGCGTAACTTCCGGAAGCAATGTTATTAAATCCGGTAAGTTAGAAGTTGCTTTGTTAGATGCCAACGGCGATTCTCTTGAAGGAGAGATGATCGAGTGGGCGGCTAGAGATGGTCGTTCTCAAGATGAGATCCTTTGGGAGCCCGGTTGCACATATAACACCGAACCATTCACCGTAAAAAATGTTGGTAACCTTAATTTGAAGTTTAGACTTTTCGTTAACGGTATTAACGGAGATGCAAAGCTTCTTGAAGTTATCGATTTCTCTTGCATTGTTAAGAACTACACCTATGAAGTTGTTCTCGGCGGTTTTGGTATTTCAAATACTGCTGATATCGATCTTCTCAAGGGCCTTGATATGAACGGAACCGTATATAACGAATTCATGCTTAAGCCCGGCGAGTCAATGGAAAACATTGTTCTCACAGGTCACATGGATGAGTTAGCAGGTAACGAGTATCAGAACCTTAAAATCGAGAATATTTCTATCTCGGTAATTGCTACTCAGGCTATCGGCGAAGAAGATAGCTTCGACGGCACATACGATGAGCTCGCTACATATAACGGTCTTTCAACCGGTACTTTGGAGGATGGCCAGAGCGCTATCAGCATTCCTGTAACTGATGGTACAGATACCAAAGTAGGTTTTGCTGATATCCCTGCTGGTGCGCTTGCTGATGGTAAAACAACTTCAGATGCAGAAATCAGACCTGTTGAATATAAAGGTAACTTCACAGTTGATACAGGCATGATCGCAAAATCTTTCAACATTTCCATTTCTAATCTTAAGGAGAATAATGATGTTCCCGTTAAGGTTCAGATATATGTAGGAAAGGGTATGGATCCCACTACCTTCAAGATGTATCACTATAGCGATGAAATCGCTTGCACATACGATCCTTATGATGGATATGTTACCTTCGAGAGCGCTACATTTAGCCCCTTCACCATCGTTTATGATGCTGATTCTGAATATGTAGCTCCTGAGGCTAAGCCTGAGGGACTTCCCGTGGCAGATGTTGCTCCCTATGTTCTTGAAGAGCCCATCGAATGGGGTCAATATGGACAGTGGTCTCCAACAGAAGGCTTAGAGGCTAATCTTGACGCTATTTACAAGTTCTCTTGCACAGAATCCTACGAAGAAGCACAGGCTAATGCTTTTGCTAACTGGGAGTGCGATTTCTTTGTAAAACTTGATAGAGACCTCGGCGAAAACGAGATTTTCCTCGGCGGTAACTATGGCGACTTTGGTTGGGTTGGATTCCATAATGGCGATGTAACCCTCGAAGCTAATGAAGAGATTCCGCTTCTTGGCTCTGTAACAAACGGCGCTTGGACTTATGCTGAAGTAGTTAGTTTTGTTGGTGAGTTCATCTGCGGTGTTGGTAATGTAGGCGATTCTCTTGAAGGCGCAACATTTACTGTTATGCTTCGTCTCACTAATCCTGAGAACGCAAACGAATTCTACAACGTTGCAACTATCAACTATACTTTCTAATAAGCTTTAGCTTATTTTAGATTGCTTCCTTGCCCTCTTCGGAGGGCGAGGCGGTGATCAAAGCTCATAAGTTTTAAGATTTGTGGGTTTTGATCACCGTTAGAAAAAACATTTTTAAGGAGAATAAAAAATATGAAAAATTCCAAACGCGCCTTAACAAGAAGCGCTATTGCCCTCATTTTGAGCGTTGCGATGCTGATAGGAACCACCTTCGCTTGGTTCACAGATAACGTAACCTCATCGGGCAATATCATCAAATCGGGAACCCTCGATATCGAAATGTATTGGGCGGATGACCTTGATGGTACATGGCATAACGTTGAAGACCCGCAGTATAACACCATCTTCGATTATGATAAATGGGAGCCCGGTTATACGGATTATAAATATATAAAAATAGTGAATAAAGGTAGTCTCGCCCTTAATTATGACCTCGCTATAACTCCCGAAGGCAGCGTTGGAAAGCTCGCAGAAGTTATCAACGTTTATTTCGCAAACGAAGCGGTTGAGCTTCAAAATCGCGATGATCTATCCAAACTCTCTGCCATCGGCTTGCTAAATAACGTTCTTAATGGTGGAGCAACTGCAGAAGGAACCCTTTTGGCAGAAGGTCAGCAAAGCCCCTTCCATCCTACGAAGGAGGTTATCGTTACCATCGCTATGAATATGATAACAAGCGCGGGCAACGAATATCAGGATGAAAGCATCGGCGATGGATTTTCTATCACTGCCCTCGCTTCTCAGTGCGCCTTTGAGGAGGACTCCTTCGGCTCGGCTTATGATAAATATGCCGAAATGCCCGAGGTCATCCGCCCCGGCGAAATCTCCTCAAGCGTTTCTGTTTCGGGCGGCAAGGTTTCGGAAGAAGTTGTCCTCGCGGGCAATGGACTTAAAGCAACCGTACCTGCAGGCGTTGCTGTCGAAAACGGAACGAGCAAGCTTAAGCTCGTTGTAACTCCCCTCGAGGAGACCACAACAGATATAACCGTTGTTAATGGCGAGGTCATCATCCCCGTTGACGTCCACGTTGAGGGAGTCGCCGAGGATAATACCACCCCCATCATCATCGAGCTCGGCGCAATTATGCCGAAATACCTCAATATGGGCAACTATAAGCTCATCCACGTTGAGAACGGAACCAATAAATATATGACCTACGTTGAGCCCGCAGGTGCGCTCAACGCCCATAATCAGTTTAAATATGACCCCCTCACCGGTGAACTCACCGTCTCTATGGCAACCTTCTCCGAGGTAGCTGCTATTGCCGATACCGAGAACGAATGGAAAGGCGAATATGATTATGGTTGGTACGATTCGGAAGAAAAGTCCTTTGAAATTGCTAACGCTGACCAATTTGCTGCTTTTGGCAAAATTGTAGGTGGTATGGCAGAGGGAATAGATAAAGATACTTTTGAAGGCGATACGATAAAACTGCTCAGCGATGTTAATTTTGCAGATGGTGAAGAATATAACGATCCTGAAAGGATTATTTATCCGATAGGATATTATAATCAAGTAGGGGACTCTAACGATAAGATATATATAATTAATCGCGAAAAGGAAAAAACTGACTACGAAAAAGTAGTTAGCAATGTTTCATCGTTCTCCGGAACTTTTGATGGAAACGGTCATTCAATTAGTAACATTTACCAAAATACTTGGGAAATGTTCGGCGATTATAACGATGGTTATAGCGCTAAATCAAATTATTATAAAGACGCTATGGGCCTTTTCGGCTATGTTAACGGAGGAACGGTTAAGAATTTAACTGTTGATAATTTTGATTCCGATGGCGAATTCACCCCCACAGGCGTTATAGCAGCTTATGCTGTGAACTCGACTTTTGAAAACATTGCTATAACTAACTGTAATCCACGCGTTTATAATACCGGAAATGGTGGTATTATAGGCGTTGCGGGTAGAGAAGATTCCGCTGATGAAAAATTAACGTTAAGCAATATAACCGTTGATAACACCAATAAAATCTCTGCTCTTTGGGGCTCTTGGGACGTTGCTTGCGGCGGTTTAGTTGGTATGTACCGCGGCAATGTTGATGGCTCAGGAAATGCGACAGGCAATATAATTTCTTTTAATAACTGCCACGTTTCGGCTCAAATCGACGTTTATAACGATGTTTGCTCAAACTATCAGTATTATGCATATCGCTATGCAGGAATGATTATCGGCTCTGTTCGCCATAATACAAAGAATGCCGATGGAAAAACCATTCCTAATATGGCGGGAATCTCGGCAACCGGATGCACTGTAAACTATGGCGATTGGAATGACTATTATTATTGCGAGTTTGAAAAGAATACCCTCGCATCTTATTCCGAGGATTATCAGTTCAGCAGAGTTCCTCATTCTGAATTGAAATTTACGGATAGCAATGGTAACGGATTTGTTGATGCCGATGAGAGAGCTTCGGTTACAGGCTGTAAACATACCCATACCGCCGAAGAAAACCATCAAGCGATTTATTTGCCTTTCCATCAGCTTTTCACCGGTTACAGCTGGGGAGTAAGCAGTATCGGCCTTGAAAAATATAGCGGTATTGTAACTAATCTTGATATTACCGAGGGCGATCAAGAAGAATCCGCTGTAAAATTCGAAACCAAATTCACCGGCGATTTCTTATATCGTGTTGGTAATAAAAACACAGTTTCTGTGGGAGATCTCTTTAAAGAAATAGAAGGTCAGAAAATTAGCGATTCCGGCGTTTGGGTAACCATCGAAAAAGCAAGCGAGGATATGAACGTTTCAGGAACCTTTACTGCTGATAAAGAAAATTGGGAAAATGGTAAAATTCAATTCTCCGGCACAGGCGTTGTTAAGGTTACGATTCAGGACTACAACTTCTGCACACCTACCGTACTTTATCTCGAGGTTGTTGAAGCAACAAATACAACTACTGCATCTTTTAGCGGCAATGTTGTTTTATTAAAAGATGTAAGCACTTCCAGTACACTTAGCGCAAGTGGTGTGGTTTACGGAAACGGCTTCACCGTTAATATGGAAAACGCACCGATAAGCGAAAAGAACGGCGCGGTATTCCATTTGTATGATGGAGCAGTTTTGAAGAATCTTGGTATCGTTGGTAAGGAATTTACAACGGTTGCCATGAATGTAAACGATACGAATTATGGTGTTTCCACGGTAAGAGCTTGGGGTACAGCTACTATTGAGAATTGTTATATTTCCGGATGTCGTTCGGCTGTGTCTGTAACCGGAACGGAGTTAACAATCAAAGACTCCGTAATCGCTAACGGCGTGTATTCTAACATTGATTTCAGATCTGGAATTTTGAATTTGCACAATGTTACCACTGTAAACGAACCTCATGCTGTAAATGGAAGTACTATCGTTGGTTTGGGAATAGTTGGAAATA
>JAZORV010000305.1:0-4549 GCA_045656785.1 Acutalibacteraceae bacterium
CTTCTGCTGGCAGACAAATTAATGTTTCCGGAACTTTAACTCAATATAACTGGTTGTCTAAATCGGATTGCTCTAATATCAAGGCAAGCGGCGTAGATAGCATTTTTAATTCTGTCTTTACAGAAGATAAATATGCATCGCTCCGATATACATACAATGGAACAACCTATGTTAATACGGGCATTTTGTCCCTTTGCAGTGATTTTGTAGGAACTGCAGTAAATGGTGTGCCTAGCGATTACAAAGGTATGGATGTTACTGCAACAATAAGCAACGTTTCTGTAGATGGTTACGTATGGGCACCGGCACAGAGTGCCTCGTTAACAGCTGATGATATGAAATATCATGATGCGGTGTATTCATGGGTATCAAGTGATCAAGGATCCTCTTATATCCCCGAAGCTTTCGATTTCACAAATGATAATTTGGAAGTTGAAAATGGTGTTGTGAAGATCGGTTATGAACGAGGAAACTCCTACACTTTATCTGAGAGTACATTGAAGTCAATTTTTTCCGCAAGCAAATACGGTCAATCATTGTCTTATAAGATAACAATGAATGGCATGGATTACACCGATAAGGACATTGTTTTTGACAAAGAGGCCTCAGAAAACTACACAATAACTTATACTATTACAGATAATCTTGTGTATGACAAATCAGGACTGCTTACGGATAAGATATATGAAATAACAAAAGAATTAAAAGTCTTCGCTACGGTGCAAGATAAAGCTGCCGATGCTCCTACATTTACATTCTATTATGGTACGAATGGTAGCGCAAGCGCAGGAACACCGCACACAACTCAACCGACAAATTCATATACGAGCACTATAAAAGTAGCAGGCGAAGCAAGTTATATTATGCCTAATGTTAGCGCTACCTCTGCGAATGCAATTGGCTCGCAAACAGTTGATGGAGAAACAATATATTATCCGATAATTGATGGAATCAACGTTCGCTCCGGAAGTAGCACTGACTATGACTTTACTCGATATTATCCTGTGTTTAAAGCAGTCAAGATATCGGATAATGGAACCGAATATACGTATAGTGGCACAAAAGAAATGCCGGCGACTGTTTCTTGGGTAAGTGCGACCATTGATTCTGGTAATGGTGCATCTAGCTTGAACGACGGATTTGGTTTGTATAACAATCAGTATTTGTGCAAAATACAAAAGAAAGCCGGCGATGCAGAGAGTGGCGGTACTTCTGTTGTGAAATATAGTTATACGGCATTAGATGGTGAAACATATTATTACTATGTTGGTTATCGATTCTATGATGAAGATGAGGGTGGATTGTGTGTCACTCCCGATACTCTTGTTACTTTAGCTGATGGAACACAAAAACGCATAGACTCTCTCAAAGGGGATGAAGCTCTCCTCGTTTGGAATCATGAAACAGGAAAACTTGATAAAGCTCCCGTAGCTTATATTGTTAACCATGATGGCGTTGTTTCTGATCGCGAGATTATACATTTGAATTTCGCGAATGGCGAAACGGTAAAAATAATCGGAGAGCATGTATTTTTCGATGCAACATTAAACAAGTATATTGCGATTAGCGAAAGAAATGCCGAGTCTCTCATAGGGCATACGTTTGCAGCTCTCAATCAAGAGGGTTCTGCTATGGAAAGAGTTAAACTGGTTTCTGTGCGAAAAGAAGTTATAAAAACATCAGTATATGAGGTTGTTTCTTATAAGCACTTAACCTGTTTCACAGAGAATATCCTCTCTGCATCTGCTTTCCTTGATCCGTTGTTGAATGTGTTTGATGTAAATAGCGACACGTTGGCATATTCTATAGAGTCGGTACGAAAAGATATTGAAACCTATGGCCTTTATACCTATAAAGATTTTGAAGGAATTATTTCTGAAGAAGCGTTCAATCTTTATAATGCGCAATACTTAAAGGTAGCAGTAGGTAAGGGTTATATCGATTGGAAAGACATCCTCGCGTTAGTTGATATTTACTTCGGCGTTGATGTTCAACCTATTAAGCAATAATTCAAAAATTCCGTTCTATCCTCTCTTTTGAGGGGATAGGCGGTAATCAAAGGGTATAAGAGAAGCTTTTATATCTTTTGATTGCCGCAGGGAAAGGGGCGCGCCCTTCAAAAAAAGAAGGCGACCCATTAAGACTTTTGGCAAAGCTGAAATTTTTAAGAAAGGAGTTTTAAGAATGATAAAAAGGAAATCAACAAAGCAGGCGCTTCTTGGCAGCCTTGTTGTGCTTCTTCTTTGCGTTTCGATGCTTGTTGGAACGACCTACGCTTGGTTTACGGATTCTGTTACTTCTGCAGGCAACAAAATCGAAGCAGGAACGCTTTCTCTCGACCTTTCTCTTTTTAATGAGAACTCGGGCGAATATGAGTCCATCAAGGAATCTAAAACTCCTATCTTTAACTATGATAAATGGGAACCGGGTTATACTGAGGTTAAGCTTTTGGAGGTTGAAAACGAAGGCACTCTTGCCCTTAAATGGATGGCGAAATTCGTTTCTTCCAATAAGCTTTCGGAACTTGCTGATGTTATCGAGGTTTACGTTCTTCCTTCTTCCTCAAAGCTGACCACTATCCCTGCCGACCGCGACGAAATCGAGACCGCGAACTATAGAAAGGTAGGAACGGTTAAAGATTTTGTTAACACCATCGAGGAAACCACAACAGGTAATCTCGTTGCGGGGGCGAAGGCTTATCTTGGAATTGCTCTTGTTATGCCCGAAAATGCTCCGAATAAATATCAGGGAATGGACCTTGGCGGAAGCTTTGATATCAAGCTCCTCGCAACCCAGTATTCTTATGAAAAGGATAGCTTTGGTGAGCAATATGACGAGGGCGCGAGCTTTTATGGCTACGCTAAAAACGCAAAAGCCCTTTTCTCCTTAATGAAGAATGACCCCGACGCCGATATAAACCTTGTTGGAACAATAAATGGCGAAACATCCGATGCTCCTTTTGGCGAAAAGCTCAAAACTGAATACACCTGGCTTTCAAACAACTCGAGCCTCTCGGGTGGCAAGATTGTTGCCGATGAGGGCGAAGTTTTCGGTGTTTACGTTTCAAATAATGCGAAAGAACTCGGAAGCACTATTATTAACGATACCAAATTCGAAGGAAATAGCGAAAGCCTTGTTTATATTCAAGCCTCCTCCTCTTATGAGGAGGGCGAAGGAAACGTTGTTCTCAATAGCGTTTCTGTGAAAGCAAATGGCGGCTCGGGTATCTATGCCGAATATGCCGACAATGGCTTGATTCTTAACAACTGCAAGGTTGAGCAAAGCGGAATCGCAAGCGGAAACGACGCGCATTTTGAAACTGCTCTCGCGGCTGCGAATGGCTCTGTGGTTACAGTTAATGGCGGAAGCTATAAGTCCTCTCGCTGGGCGGTCAGAACCTTCGGCTCAAAAAAATCTACCGTTATTATCAATGGCGGAAGCTTCGAGGGCAAGCTGATGGCAGGCGGCAGCGATGAAATTATTATTAACAAGGGCACCTTCTCCGAAAAGCCCGAAGGAAACGGTGTCATCGTTTGCGGAGAGCTTTCTGAAGATGGCGGAAAATGGGAGGTTAAACCCTATTCTGTTGAGACCGATTTGGAGCTTAGCGAAAAATTGAGCGCAGGCAAGAGCATAAAGCTCGGCGCTGATATAGAAACAGCTTCCGAAATCGTTATTGAAAAGGATACTTATATCGACCTTGGAGGAAACACCCTTTCTTGCCCGAACGAAAGCGCCTTCAAAACTGATGGCGAGGCAACAGTTTCTATAAAAAATGGCTCTATAAAATCGGGCGAATATTCTGCCCTCGTTTTCGGAGATTCCAAGCTTTATGCTGAAGAGGTTGTTTTTGATTCAAAATATGGCTTTAGCATGAACGGAAGCAAAACAACCGAGAAATCCTATGCCGAATTTAATAACTGCGAATTTCATATTTCGAGCGCCTATAACGCGGCATATATCAGCGCAAAGGGAACCTATAAATTCAAGAATTGCCTTTTAGAAGGTGGCTCAGGTGTGCTTATTCGCTCTGGAGACGTTCTTCTCGAAAATTGCGAGATTATCGCAAACGGATACATGGGCAAGGGCAAAAAACAGCCCGCTTTTTATGCCAACTATGAAATATCTGCCGAAACCGATACCCTAAAAGATGGTATCGCTTATTGGGATAGAAGCAAATCGGAGCTCTCTACGGGCGACCCTGTTGCTATTATTGATAACAGCGGCTCGGGATACGACCTTAAATCGGTTACTATCAAGGGCTGCAGATTTGAGATAGTAAATTCCGTTAAAATAGATGGCGAGAGCGTTCCTGCGGGTTATGCCGTGAGATATCTCAACCGCGACCCTGAGAACGGCTCTGCCAAGCTCACTTTTGAGGATAACTATGCCGATGGCAAGGCCCTCAAGAAGGGCGAAAAAGGCTACGTATATTCTTATTACGACTGCCAATAATTAATTTCGTTTAAAAGGCTTTGATGCTTTTTAAAATACCTCATCTTTTGCTTCCCATCCTTGACAATAAGTTGGGGATGGGCGGCAAGCCAAG
>JAZORV010000306.1:0-1549 GCA_045656785.1 Acutalibacteraceae bacterium
ATTTTAGCAGTTACTCTTGCAATAGGATATCCGCTGGCTTTAGAAGCAAGCGCAGAAGAACGGGAAACGCGGGGATTAACCTCTATGAGGAAATATTCGCTTGAATTAGGGTTGAGAGCAAACTGAACGTTACAACCGCCCTCGATTTTAAGCTCTTTGATGATTTTAAGAGCGCTGTTGTTAAGCATTTTGAGATCGTGGTCGTTAAGAGTTAAGATAGGGGCAACAACCAAAGAATCTCCCGTATGAACGCCAACGGGATCGATATTTTCCATTCCGCAGATAGTTATAGCGTGGTCATTAGAATCGCGCATAACCTCAAATTCGATTTCCTTATAACCCTTAACGCTCTTTTCAATAAGAACCTGATGAACGGGGGAAAGCTTGAAGGCGTTGATTCCAACCTCCTCGAGCTCAGCTTCATTATAAGCGAAGCCGCCGCCCGTTCCGCCTAAGGTAAAGGCAGGGCGAAGAACAACGGGGTATCCGATTCTTGCGGCTGCTTCTTTTGCTTCTTCTAAGCTATATGTAATTTCTGAAGGAATTGTAGGCTCGCCGATAGATTCACAAAGCTCCTTGAAAAGCTCTCTATCCTCTGCTCTTTCGATACTTTCGGAGCTGGTGCCTAATAGCTCAACTCCGCATTCCTTTAAGATGCCCTTCTGCTCGAGCTGCATCGCAAGGTTAAGGCCTGTTTGTCCGCCAATTCCGGGAACAATAGCATCAGGTCTTTCATATCTCAGAATTTTTGCCATATATTCGAGGGTGAGAGGCTCCATATAAACCTTATCTGCAATAGAAGTATCGGTCATGATGGTTGCGGGGTTCGAGTTGCAAAGAACTACCTCATAACCCTCCTCCTTTAAAGCGAGGCAGGCCTGAGTTCCTGCATAGTCAAACTCGGCTGCCTGACCGATGACGATAGGGCCTGAGCCAATAATAAGAATCTTTTTAATATCTGTTCTCTTTGCCATTTTTATTTCCTCCATATTCAAATGCTTTTATTAACAAAAATCGGTTTGCCGCCGCATACTGTAAGCTCGCATTTGGCGGATAAGCGGTCCCCGGCAAAGGGGGTTGCGCGGCCCAGGCTTAAAAAGCTTTCGGGGTCAACCTCATATTCTTCATCGAGCTTCCAAACGCTGAAATCCTTTCCCATCGGGATTCCGAAGCGCTTTCGCGGATTTATGCTTAAAAGCTCAATGGCTTTTTCCAAACTTATTATGCCGGGCTTTACAAGATGGGTATAAACCACCGAAAAAGCAGTTTCAAGCCCGACTATTCCAAAAGCGCTTTTTTCTAAGCCCTTTGATTTTTCTTCCAAGGAATGGGGCGCATGGTCGGTTGCTATCATATCGATAGTTCCATCCTTTATGCCCTCTATCAGCGCTTCCCTATCCTCTTTCGAGCGAAGAGGCGGGTTCATTTTGAATCTGCCCTCTTCCTTCAAATCGTTTTCATCGAGAACAAGGTAATGCGGACCTGTTTCGCAGGTTATATCAACGCCATCGGCTTTTGCTCTTCTTATAAGCTCAACGCTTTCCTTTGT
>JAZORV010000307.1:0-2428 GCA_045656785.1 Acutalibacteraceae bacterium
TACGATTGAACTGCTTGCTTCTTTAATTCTGCGCTGTACTTCTTGTTCTTGTGCGTTATTCTTGGCATAAAATTAATCCCCTTAAAGTAGTCTTGAAAACTTTTTGTTTTTTCAAGTGTCTACTCTAAGGGGATTATATCAAACGCATACCGCGGCTTTTAACGTATTATATTGCAAAAACTTTTTAAAAATTTAATCCTTCAGGGCGCGCTCGGTTAATAATCAGGCATCAAAGCTCGAGCTTGAGGTCATTTTCTTTGATAAGCTTCATTTTGCGCATAATTTCGCAGAAAGCAACCGAAAGGATTGCAGGCAATACGAGGCAGATAAGAAGGAGACCTATCCAATTAAAAGCTGTCATATCCATGCTTGAAATTGCGCCGATAGGGCCAACGAGGCCACAGGTACCCATACCTGCAGTAACGCTCAGATTTCCTGCATCAATTTCCAATTTAAAAAGGCAGGTTGCAAGAGGACCGGTTATTGCCGAAGCGAGGGTTGGAGGAACCCAAATCCAAGGATTTTTAACGATGTTTCCAACCTGAAGCATCGAGGTTCCGAGGCCTTGCGCCACAAGTCCGCCCATTTTGTTTTCTTTATAGCTCATAAATGCGAAGCCGATCATCTGCGCGCAGCAGCCCGCCAAGGCAGCTCCGCCCGCAATTCCGCCGATTCCAACCATTGCGCAAAGCGCCGCGGAGGAAATTGGGAGAGTCAGAACGATTCCGACAACAACCGAAACGATGATTCCCATAAGGAAGGGCTCGCGCTCGGTTGCCCACATTATAAATTCGCCAAGCATCGCCATAAGCTCCGAAATCCAAGGGCCGATGAGCATAGCTAAGAGTCCGCCCGCGAGAATTGTAACGGTAGGAGTAACGATAATATCAATGGGGGTTTCTTTGGAAACGAGCTTTCCGAGCTCTATCGCAACTACCGCCGCAATAAACGCGCCTGCAGGGCCGCCGAGATCGTTTGCGATTGCGCCAACTGCGATTGCGCTGTATGTAACGAGAGGTGGAGCGTTGAGGGGCTTTGCAATACCTGCAGCCAGCGCCGCTCCGACTACCATGCTTTTTGCGCCGAGATAGTTGGTCGATATAGTTTTAAGCGCTTCCCAACCCGTAAGGTCAGCAACAGTTCCGAAAATTGTGCCAATAAGAAGCGAGGCAAAAAGGCCAAGAGCCATTCCGCTCATCGCATCTATAAAATAGACCTTCGGAGAAAGCGTTACGTTTTTTCGCTCAAAAAAAGCTTTGATTTTTCCCATTATTATCCCTTCTTATTTTGATTTTTAGAAGATTATACCACATAAAATAAGGGATTTCAATAAAATGGAAAATTTTCGGTGATTTTTATAATTTAAAAAACGAAGTAAAAGAAATTTTAAGCAAAATATGAACTGTTTTCCGCCTCGTTAAGCTTAAATGCCTCCTCAACCGCCCATTGAGGCAGACAAAGAGACTGCGAAAGATTGCAAAAAGTTTGGGCATCGGTTTCATCAACCGTGCGCAAAAGAAGATGCGCGGCGAAAAGGTCCGCTTCTTTTTCATATTTCCCCGTAACAAAGCCCGTATTTGCCGACATAAACATATAATTACAGCCCTCGTGAAGCACGGCATGACCCAATTCGTGCGCCAAAACCGCCCGCCTCTCTCTCGGGCGCAAGCGATTATTCAAAACAATGGCAGAGCCCGCTGACAGCATCAGGCAAAATCCCTTTGTGCATTCGGGCAGCTCCGCCGAGACCGTCTCGATTCCGAGCCTTTCGCAAAGCTCGAAGGGAGAATCTGTCCCATTTGTTGTGCAGAGCGATTCAACTATTCCTTTAATTTCTCTTCGCATTCTTCAGTCTCCTTTTTTTCGCTTCCGCCCATAATCAGACCTGCGGCGAGCAGCATAGCGTCAAAAATCTTTTCTGTGTCCTCCTCGCTCACGGGGACACCATTGAACATAATGCCGTTCGAGTTTTTTATCTGCTCTCGCATGCTGTTTATGACCTCGCTTACTTCAGCTCTAACCTCGGTTTTCGGGCTCATAAGATAGGTTGGGCTAACGTGGAAAAGCTCGCAAAGCTTGCCGATAATTTCCATATCGGGCTCGCGCCTTCCCTGTTCATACATCCCTACCGCGCTTGCAGAAATTTCGAGCCTTCTGGCGGTTTCCGCTTGCGTGTATCCCGCATTTACCCTTAGTTTTTTAAGCTTTTCTGAAAATTCACTCATATTCAAACCCCTTTTAATTCCGCTTTTTTTGGGCGGAATATTTTTTTGCTACACATATTGTAACACATATCGTGTTGAATTGCAAGAGATATTTTATCGAAAAATATCGAATAAATCGGTTTTATTTAGGCATTTTTTGAAAATTACCAATTTTTTCCGAAATTTATTGACATCACACGAAATGTGTGATATTATTAAATACA
>JAZORV010000308.1:0-4983 GCA_045656785.1 Acutalibacteraceae bacterium
TATGTAATTAAAATATAAATTTCTGAAAACGGAGGAAATTTTATGAAAAAGATAATTGCGTTAATTATTACTTTGGCGGTTTTTATGAGCCTCGGTATGGTTGCTTTGGCTGAAGGTAGCCCTGAAGGCAACAAGAAATATAATGTCACCATCACCATTAATGGTAACGAAGAGGATAAAATCATTTCCGATGGAGATACCATCACCCTTATCGCAACCGATGAGGATGGATTTATATTTGAAGGCTGGGAAATCTCGGGTGAATATGAAATAGTTGAAGGCGACGAAAATAGCAAGATTCTCGTTATTCGCCCCTTGGGAGATCTCCAGATTGAGGAGCTCGGAGAATGGGATGAAGGCAACGAAGGCGAGGAAGGCGAAAAAACCGAAAAGCCTGAAAAACCCGGCAAGCCCAATGATTCCGAAACCTCTCCTCCTACCGGCAACAGCTATATTTTCTTGACTCTTGGCGGATTATTCCTTCTCTTCTCAGGCGTAGCTTTATTTGCAAGGAAAAAAGCGCAATAATTTTGATTTTTAAGAGCTCCGTCGATTTCGGCGGAGCTTTGTTCTTTAAAAGGCAGGTGATATCCTTATATGAAAAAACGATGGAAAATAATATTTATATCGGCGGCAAGCTTCGCTCTCGCTTGCGTTATAGCAGGAGTTTCGATATTCTTTTCGATGTGCAAAAGCTCAGAAGAAAACAAAAAGCTCAAAAAAACCGCGACGAAAACCGAAGCCTCTTTATCTGAGCTTGGCGAAAAAGGAGAGGTGGGTATAGATTTTAAATCCCTTAAAAAAATCAATAAGGATATCTACGCCTGGATAACCATTCCCAACACCAACGTTGACTATCCGATACTGCAAAGCTATTCTAAAAGTGACAGCTATTACCTATATAGAAATTTCAAAAGAGAGCAGGATATCAACGGTTCTATTTATACCGAAAAGCATAACAAAACCGATTTTTCGGATAGAGTAACCGTGATTTATGGCCATGATATGCTCGATGGTTCTATGTTTAAAACTCTTCATAACTTCCGCGATGAGGAGTTTTTCAAAAAGAATAAATATATCTACATCTATCTTCCCGACAAAACCCTTACGTATACCGTTGTTTCGGCGTATCGCTCGGACAACCGCCACATCTTGAATTCTTATAATTTTGAGGATGATGAGGTTTTCGAGGATTATCTGAAAGAAATAAAAAAACCGAGATCTCTTATAGAAAACAAAAGAAAAATGAAGCTCACGGTTGAGGATAAAATTATAACCTTAAGCACCTGCATCGGAACCGATGGGAATTACAGATATTTAGTTCAAGGAGTTTTAACAGATGAAAAATCGAAGTGATCCTGAAATTAAAGTCTCCGAAATAACCTCCGAGGAGGCCTCTGCCTACACTTTGGGCGAGGAGCATCCCCCGATAGATGAAGCTCCGATAGATGAGGAGGTTTTCGATATTGCGATGGATGAAGAGCCAATAGATGAGGATATAAAAAAGCATCGTAAAAAGGCGAGGAGAAAAAGGAATAAGAGAAAGGCATTAGTTATTATTTTTATTGCATTTTTCTCGGTTTGCGTTCTCATTCTTGCCGCTTTTCTGATTCTCGAAGCAATAGGTAGAAATCAAATGCTCGAAATGGATGAAGCTAAAATCGAAATAAGCGAGCAGGTTAAAGAAAACCTCGATATTAAGGACAATGACGATGGAAAAACCATCAAATATAAAGGGGAAACCTACCGCCTGAACGAAAATATGACAACTATCCTTTGTATGGGAATCGATAAAGAGGATATGAGCGCCGAGGGCTATGGCGCAAACGGTCAGGCGGATGCGAATATTCTGCTTGCAATAGATACCGAAACGGGCAAAACCACAGCCATCGCTATCAACCGCGATACAATGATTAATACCAACGTTTATAGTGATTCGGGCAAGTTTTTAGGTGCCGAAAAGGAACAGCTTTGCCTCGGCTTCGCTAATGGAGACGGAGAGGAAAAAAGCGCTGAAAATATGATGAAAAGCGTTTCCTCCCTCCTTTATGGCATCCCCGTTAATTCCTATATCGCAATAGATTTAGAGGCAATAGGCCCTTTGAATGAGCTTGTTGGAACGGTTAAGGTCTCTTCGCCCGAAACTATCTCCTCTTATTCGGGATACCGTTTTGAAAAAGGGGAAACCTATACGCTCGATTCCGCCGAGGAAGCGGAAGCCTTTGTAAGAGCGAGGGACGTAACCGTGCTTGATTCCAACGTATCGAGAATGGAGAGGCAAAAGGTTTATCTTAAGGCGTTTTCTTCTGCGGCGATAAAGAAAACCAAGCAGGATATAACCTTCCCCGTCGGGCTTTACGGCGCTATTACCGATTATAATATAAATGATCTCAGCATCCCGAAAATAGTTTTCTTGACCTCAACCATAATCAAGGGCAGAGAAAACGTTAACCTTAAGTTTTTGAACGTTGAAGGCGAGGTTAAAAGGGGAGAGGAAAAGGCTGAATTCTATCCCGACGATAAAGAGCTTTTCGAGCTTGTTTTGAAGGTTTTTTACGAAAAAGAAATAGATTAGTTAATAAAAAAGATAATTTTTTGCTGATTTTAGATAACTATTTGCATTGAGAGCTTCCTTTAAGTATGATATGATATTTTTAAAGGAAGCTTTAACTTTAAATGAAATGAGGAACGCAAAATGGCTGAAATTTTGAGAAAAGAATACCCCCGCCCGCAGTTTGTGAGAAAGAATTGGATAAATCTTAACGGTCCTTGGGATTTTAGATTTGACCAAGCGCTTTCAGGCGAAGAAAGAAAATTCTATGAAGAAGATGCCTTCGCTTTGGAGATTAACCTCCCTTTCTGCCCCGAATCGAAGCTTTCAGGGATTGAAAACGTTGATTTTATCAATGGCTGCTGGTATTTAAAGAAACTCGAGCTGCCCGAAAATTGGCTCGAAAAAAGGCGAAGAACCCATCTTAATATTGATGCTTGCGATTATGAGGCAAGGGTATACGTTAATAATAAGTTTGTTGGCTATCATTTGGGCGGCTACGTTGGATTTTCTTTCGATATAACCGATTTTTTGATTTCCGGCGAAAATAAGATAGTTATATTTGCAAAAGACGATGTTAGAAGCCAGCGCCAGCCCAAGGGCAAGCAGGCAAATCTTTATTATTCAAGCGGCTGCGATTATACGAGAACAACCGGCATCTGGCAGACAGTCTGGCTCGAAAACACTCCCGAAAGCTATATAAAATCGGTTAAAATGACCCCTTCTTTGAAAAATGCTAACCTTTTTATAGAGGCCAAAACGATAGGAGAGGGCGAGCTTTCGGCTGAGGTTCTTTTCGATGGAAAGCCTCTCGCAAAATCAAGCGCAAAGGCAACCTTCGGCTCGGCAAGAATGATGATAGAAATTCCGGAAATTCATGAATGGAATATGGAGAGCCCCGAGCTTTATGATATAAAATTCACCTTTGGTGAGGATGAGGCAGAAAGCTATTTCGGGCTTCGCGATATAGAATATAGGGATAATAAAACCTATCTTAACGGAAAGTCCATTTTTCAGCGACTCATTCTCGATCAGGGCTTTTATCCCGATGGAATTTATACCGCCCCCTCGGATGAGGAGCTTGTTAACGATATTATGCGCTCAAAGGCAATGGGTTATAACGGCGCAAGGCTTCATCAGAAGGTTTTTGAGCCGCGCTTCCTCTATCATTGCGATAGGCTCGGCTATATCGTTTGGGGAGAGCATGCAAACTGGGGAATGACCCATTGCGGAGATGCGCCTTTTGCCGATTTTATGCCCGAATGGCTCGAAATAATCGAAAGGGATTATAACCATCCCGCCATCATTGGCTGGTGCCCTCTTAACGAAACGCCTACCAATATAAACCCCGACTTTGTTCGCCATCTTTTCGCCTTAACTAAGGAATATGACCCAACAAGGCTCTTTATTGATAACTCGGGCTGGTATCATATCGACGGTTGCTACGATATGTATGACGTGCACGATTATAATCAGGATCCCGAAAAATTCAGAAATGATTTTATGAAGCTCATAAACGGCGAGCCCGTTCGCCATTTAACAGGGCTTGATAACGGAGCCGGCAGATGCGTTACCACCGGTGAACGAAGCGATATCTCCTTCGTCAGCGAATTTGGCGGAATCGGCTGGTTTATGGATGAAAACGATGAGCCCAAATGGGGCTATGGAAATGCTCCCGGGAGCGAGGAGGAATGGATAGAGCGCTATAAGGGGCTTTGCGATGCGCTTCTCGATAACCCCAAAATCTGCGCTTTTTGTTACACTCAATTAACCGATATTGAGCAGGAGCAAAACGGACTTTATACCTATGACCGCAGACCCAAATTCCCTCCCGAAATAATAGCCGCAATAACCTCCAAAAAAGCGGCGGTTGAAGATTAATAAAAAATAAGGCTTTTGGCATTTTTTTGCAAAAAGCCTTATTTTTTTGTAATTCCTGAAAAAATGGTGGATTTTTCAGGAAAAATCTATTGAAAAATATTCCATATATTGTTAAAATAAAATAAAATAATTCCGAAAGGAAGATGAAAATGGAAAGATATAAGGAAAAAATTTGTTTAGATGGTATGCATAAGCTTTATATCGTCGAAAACAAGGCATGCAAAAAATGGGCTGAGGAAATAACAAGCGAAAAAGAGCTCAAGGCAAAGGGGCTCGAGCCGATAGAAGGCAAGGTTCCCGGAAATTTCGAAATAGATATGGAGCGCGCAGGGCTTATCGGTGACCTTTTCTATGATATGGAAACTCTAAAGGCGCAAGAACTCGAAAACCGCCATTTGTGGTATGTTATCAATTTTGATTTTAAGGGCAAGAAAGGGGAGGATTGGTATTTCCTTTTTGAAGGGGTCGATACCATCGCTGAATATTGCCTCAACGGAGAATGGCTCAACTGCACCGATAATATGTTTATCGAGCATAAAATCGAAACCGAG
>JAZORV010000309.1:0-2217 GCA_045656785.1 Acutalibacteraceae bacterium
TGTTCTTCCGGGGGCGCTGAATAATGAAACATTATCTCTTTCGCCATAAATCTCTTTAAAGCTATCGCAAGCAGAAGAATATCTTTGGGCGCTTAAATCAGATTCACCATAAAGAAGCTCAAACTGCTCTTTATATCCGCCACATATTATCTTTTCTTTAATTTCGGTTAAATTCATTAAAAACCCTCGCCATCGGTTAAAAATTTAATATCATCACTTGTTAAAACAAAATCAGAATTAGTAATGGAATCCTCGAGTTGGGAAATATTAGAGCATCCAACTATAGCAGTTCCGTCAAGCTTATTGGAATAAATATAGCTCAGAACTATAGCTGACGGAGAAACAGAATATTTTTCTGCTAATTCGCCAACCCTTTTTGCTCTTTTTAAATTATCTTCGGTATAAAAGCGCTCCATAATTTTAGGACTTAGCTCATCACCGTTAAGATATTTTGAGAAAAAACCTTTACCTTGAGAAGAAAAAGCCATAACGGGAATCTTGTTTTGAAGATAACTATTATACTCACTATCATTCATGCAAACCAACGTCAAATCCCGCTCGGCCTCCGGAGTAGTTTTAGCAAGGCTCCATTGAATCTGAGAAACAGAAATCTTTTCAAGCCCCTTATCTTCAGCGAAATCATTAGCTTCATTAATTCTATCACAAGACCAGTTTGAAACTCCGATATTATTAACATATCCCTTTTTTATGAGTTCGTTCAAGGTTTTCATAATATTGGGAATAGGCTCCATAAGATTATCTCTATGCAAAAGATATAGGTCAATTTTAGGAATATCTAAAGCTTTAAGGCTTTTTTCAATATCATAAAAAATACTATCTCTATCAAGCCTTGACCTCAACATATCGCCAATCGGCGGATGCCCGCCTTTAGTAACGACAGTCATTTCCTCTTGCAAATTTCTGCTTTTAAGCCATTTGCCAATCGTATTTTCAGAAGCGGATTCACCGCCTTCAAGCCATGAAGCATAGACACGAGCTGTATCAATGGTTCTGCCGCCAAGCTCATAATATTTATCAAGCATTTTAAAGCTTTCCTCTTCCGAAATTTCCGTTCCAAAATAACAGCTACCGAGAATAACGGAAGAGAGCTTTAAACTATTATTAATTCTTTTTTCAAGCATTATTTTGCAGCAAGCATCTTTGTATCGCGAGCGATAACCATTTCTTCATCAGTTGGGATAACGAAAACAGAAACCTTAGAATCATCAGTAGAAATCTTAACCTCTTCGCCGCGGCATGCGTTTACTTTTGCATCAAATCCAATTCCGAGGAAAGAGAGCTTTTCGGTGATCTCCTGGCGGAGTTCGGGATTGTTTTCGCCTAAGCCACCAGTGAATACGATCGCATCAACTCCGCCCATCGCTGCAGCATAAGAGCCGATATATTTAAGAACATGATATCTCTGCATATTCTTAGCAAGATTCGCTCTGTAATTGCCCTGTTCTGCGGCATCGCAAACGTCTCGGCTATCGTTGGAAAGCCCCGAAATGCCCAAAAGTCCGGATTTTTTATTGCAAATGTTATTAATATCATCAAAAGAAAGATTTTCTTTTTCACCGATGAAGGTTAAAACAGAAGGATCCATAGAGCCGCATCTTGTTCCCATCATCATTCCGTCAACGGGAGTGAATCCCATAGTAGTGTCAACGCAAGTTCCGTTTTCAACAGCCGAAATAGAGCACCCGTTGCCAAGATGGCAGGTAATAATTTTGAGTTCTGAAATATCCTTACCCATAATCTCAGCGCAACGATTGCTTACATATTTATGAGAAGTTCCATGGAAACCGTATTTTCTAACGCCATATTTCTCATAATACTCATAAGGAACTGCATACATATAAGCAAAATCGGGGATTTCGCTATGGAAAGAGGTATCGAATACAGCAACCTGAGGAACATCCTTGCCGAAAGTATCAATGCATGCTTTAATTCCGAGAATAGCAGCAGGATTATGAAGAGGAGCAAGCACGCTTAACTCATCAATTTTTTCAATAACTTCATCAGTAATAAGAGTGGAATTTTTGAATATCTGTCCACCATGAACAACTCTGTGGCCAACAGCGGAGATCTCACTCATGCTATCGATAACCTTAAGCTCACCCTCTGTTAAAGCCTCAACCAAAACCTAAAAAGCTTCGATATGTGAAGGCATATCTATTTCCTTTTTATAAGCTTCTCCCTTTGCTTTATGGTTGA
>JAZORV010000310.1:0-7634 GCA_045656785.1 Acutalibacteraceae bacterium
CAACAAAGATTACGGTTTAACAGTAGAACCCTACAACGTGTCGTACCAGCAGATCTATGCTTGGGTGCGCAAGTATGAAGAAGGCGGAGTAGACAAGCTCAAAGACAACCGTGGAAGAACAAAGCCGGTCGAGGAAATGACCGAGGTAGAAAAGCTCAAAGCAGAAATGAAGATACTGGAAGCTAAGAATAGACAGTTAGAAATTGAAAATGCTTTCATAAAAAAACTACAGGAGCTGAAAGGTGGTGGTCGCTGACAGGGGTGCGTCAAGAGCATATCTACATAGCGATTGAATTTTTGAATACTCACAAGGGTTATTCCATCAAGGAAATATGCCTTGCGTTGAAATTGAATCGCTCGTCTTATTACAAGTGGAAAAAGAGAGTGCAAAGCCAAAGCGAACTTCTGAACGTACAGATTACGGAATACATAAAGGACTTCTACGAGGAAAGTAACGGAGTTCTCGGATACAGACAGATGAACATCGTCATTAACCGAGAGAAGAGTGACGAGCTTCCTCACAGTGTTAACGTAAAGCGTGTTCGCCGGATTATGCGGATACTTGGTCTGAAATCTGTCATTCGCAGGAAACGTCCGGACTACATTAAATCTACGCCCGAAATTACTGCCGAGAATGTTTTGAAAAGAGATTTCAAAGCAACCGGTCCGTTTGAAAAATGGCTTACGGACGTTACAGAATTCAAATATTATGTTGGCGGCGAAGTAAAGAAGCTATACCTTTCTGCGATCCTTGACCTTTATGATCGGCGCATTATTGCCTACAAGATCGGTGATAGCAACAACAATGAATTGGTTTTCACAACTTTTGACGAAGCACGAAGTCTGTACCCTAATGCCAAACCTATCTTCCACAGTGACAGAGGTTTTCAATACACAAACAAAGTGTTTCACCAAAAGCTTCTTGATGCGGGTATGATCCAAAGCATGTCCCGTGTCGGCAGATGTCTTGACAACGCTCCGATGGAGGGATGGTGGGGCATCTTGAAGTCCGAGATGTACTATCTTAAAAAATTCACCAACCGAGATGAACTGGTTTCCGCTATTGAAAATTTTATACATTTTTACAATACTCGCCGTTACCAAAAACGCTTGAATTGTATGACACCGTGCGAATATTACTTCGCCACCGCCGCGTGACGAAAAATCTCCCCCTGCTGCGCAGCAGGGGGAGATGAAAGAATCTATTCAATTAACCTATTTTTTGTTTTTTAGTCTGTCTACTTGACAGGGGGCACATTAATGTCAAACTGCGGTTTTGATTTTTAATAGGTTCAAGCAAACACGAAAATCTGCTCTTTAAAATCAGGTTCGGATTATCCGCGTTTGCTTATGCTAAATTTTTCTTGATAGCATTAAGCAATTCATCGTAGGTCTCATATGCTTCGAGGTCGGGGTTATCTGCCTTTATGCTATCGGGGCTTTTGAATAAGAAGCCCGCCTTGCTTGCTCTTATCATAGCGAGATCGTTAAAGCTATCACCCGCGGCGATGGTCTCGAATCCGCAGGAATGAAGGGCTTTAACGGTTGTGAGCTTTGATTTTTCGCAGCGCATCTTAAAATCGGTTATCTCGCCCGAATCGGCAACGACCAAGGAATTGCAGAAAATGGTCGGCCAGCCGAGCTTTTTCATAAGAGGCTTTGCGAACTGAGAGAAGGTATCGCTGATGATGATAACCTGAGTGATGGAGCGAAGCTCATCCAAAAACTCTTTTGCGCCCTCCATCGGGTCAATCTTCGCGATGGTCTCCTGAATCTCTTTGAGACCAAGGCCATGCTCCTTTAAAATATTAAGACGATATTTCATCAATTTATCATAATCGGGCTCATCGCGGGTGGTGAGCTTGAGTTCGGGGATTCCACTCGCCTCTGCGAAGGCTATCCATATCTCGGGGACCAAAACGCCCTCTAAATCTAAACAAACAACGTCCATTTATAATTCCTCCTTGGATTTAACTGCTTATATTATAGTATTTTTGCGCGGCAAAATCAAGGGGTTTATTGTTTTTTCTCTTATTTTAGTTACGTTCTTGATTAACGAGCAAAAATATGTTAGAATGAAATTAATAATAAAAAGGGGGCGGAATATGAGGAAAGGATTTAAGGCTCTGATTTGCATTTTATTGGCTTTTGTTTTTGCTTTTTCGGGTTGTGGCGCCGAAAAGCCTAAGTCAACTAAAAAGGAGAAGCAAACTATGGAAAAAAGGGATAGGGATATGGTTTTCACCATCGCGATAATCCCCGATACTCAAAGCGAACAAAATTTCAAAAATCGCTGTGAATGGCTCGTTAAAAACGAGGAAAAGCTTGACCTCAGAGCAGTTATCCACACGGGTGACGTTGTTAATTGGGGCGATGCCGATGAAAGTCAGCTCGTAACTGCCAGCGATGCGATGTCTCCCTTTGATGAAACCGATATAAAGGTTGGAATTGCCCTCGGAAATCACGATACTGCGGCGGTCGGCGTTGGCGGAAGCGCGGCTGTGCCGAACGATACTCCCGTAAGGGTTCGCGATACCTCCGCTTTTCAAAAATATTTCCCATCCTCCAGATATCCTTATCTGGTTCCGATGGAGGAGGGCTATATCGATAACGCCTACACCATTTTTTCGGCGGGCGGCGCAGAGTGGATGATTCTTTGCCTCGAGCTCTGGCCACGTGTTCACGTTATTGAATGGGCAAATAAGGTGGTTGAAGCACATCCCGAATGCAACGTTTTGGTTGCAACCCATTCGTATCTGACAGGTGGCGGAGATATAGTTGCCGATAATGGCGGCTACGGGGCGAACTCTCCGCAGTATTTATTCGATGAGCTTATCTCTCGCCATGATAATATTAAGATGGTATTCTGCGGGCACGAGGGTGATTCGGCAGTCCGCGATGATTATGGCGAAAGCGGAAACAGAATTGTAAGCGTTCTCGGGTGTTATCATAAAACTCATGAAAACCCCGTTCGCCTTATTGAAATCGACGTTCTTAACGGAACGCTCGAAAGCTACGTTTACTGCCCAATCGAAGAAAAGGAATGGTTTCCCTACGGCTTCGAAAGAGACGGAATGGAGTTTATAAGGGACGAAAAATAATTTAAAGGAGCAATATTTATGAAAATCAGTGTTCAAACAGGCAACGTAGTTGATCGCCATGGTTTTGAAAAAGGCTATAAAATGCTGAAAGATGCGGGATTTGAAGCGATTGATTGGAATCTTGACCACGCTTGGGATTGCGGCCCGATTTATAACGGAGGCTATCAAAAGGGCAACTGCATCTTCGAAAAGGATTTGCAGGAGGTTATCGAGCATTATAAAGAAGAGCTTGAAATAATCAGAAAAAATGGGCTTGAAATTTCTCAGGCGCACGCCCCTTTTCCGGCTTATACTCCTAAATGCCAAGATATAGTTGATTATGCTATCGGAGTATATATAAGGTTGATCGAATTCTGCGATTATATTGGTTGCCCTAACTTAGTAATTCATGGGATTTGTTATGAAATGCAAGATAAGGGCAAAACGCAGGCTGATATAGATAAGATGAATGACCATATGTATGAGTCGCTAATTCCCGTTTTGCAGAGAACTAACGTTACTGTTTGCCTCGAAAACATCTTTTCTTGGAAAGAAACCGCGGTTGAAGGGCATTGTCAAAACGCGAAAGAGGCTTCGCGGTATATTGAAAGGCTCAATGAAAAAGCCGGCAAGGAGGCATTTGGATTCTGTTTGGATACAGGGCATTCGAATCTTTTGAGAAAAGATTTTATGGCTGTTATCCCCGAACTTGGCGCCCATTTAAAGGCTTTGCATATCCATGATAATGACGGAAATTTCGACCGCCATTTAGCTCCGTTTACAGGAACTATCGATTGGAATAGATTTATAATGGGACTCAGAGAAATCGGTTATTCTCATGATCTCAGCTTTGAAACCTTCGCTCAAGTTGAGAGAGTTAAGGATTTTGGCGAAGAGCTTGAAAACAGTTGGCTTAAACTTATAGCCGAAATAGGAAAAACCTTCAAAAAATTGATAGAAGAATAACAAGTGATATTGTGAGACAGGTCTCACAGTTATATTTTGCCTTATGCCAAAGTGATATTAAAACCTTGCGGTTTTAGTTATATTATATTCGCCATAAAACTCGCGAAGCGAATATAACTTGGGCGAAGCCAAATATAACTGCAAAGCAATATAACTCGCCGAAAAGGCGAATATAACTGAGGCACCTTCCTTACGGAGGGTGCCTCATGGTATTTTAAAAAAGAGAAAGCGAGCTTAAAAGATAGATCCAGCCGAAAAGGGTAAGGATGCAGAGCGCCGAGGTTACAACTATCGTTGATGCGGCAAGCTCCTCATCGCCTCCCATGGATTTCGCCATCGGGAAGGAGGAAACCGCAATAGGCGCGCCCGAAATCACCATCAAGCAGCCGAGCGCCTCTCCCTTGAAGCCGAATAAAACCGCCGCCGAAATAATCAAAAGCGGAACGAAAATAAGCTTAAGCAGAGAAACTGTGATTATCTCTTTTTTAGAGCCCTTGATGCTTTTGAAAGAAAATCCTGCGCCGAGGGTTATAAGGGCGAGGGGAGTTGCGGCAGAGGAAATCTGCGAAACCGATTTTTCGAGGAAATGCGGCAGCTTTATGCCCGAGAAAAACATTAATAGCCCGAGCGCGCAGGCGATTATAAGAGGGTTTTTAATGATGTTTTTCAAAAGGGATAAAAGGTTAAAGCTCGAGCTTTCCTTATTAAAAAGCTCAAAGCTCAAAACCGCCAAAACGTTAAAAAGCGGAATGATGATAGCAACCATCAAATAGGTAAGAGAGGTAAGGTTCTTATCAAAAAGGGATTCGAGCAAGGGGATGCCGAGAATGGCAAAATTCGAGCGAAATATTCCCTGAAGCATAACCCCTCTTTTGGAATTATCTTTAGAAATTAAGATAACGAGCAAAATGCCGATTATAAAAACCGCGATGATGGAAAAAATGGTGAAAAGAAAAATTTTAAGATTAAAGCTCTCGATGGTATCGGTTGAATAAACGTTATAAAAAAGGAGCGCGGGCAGAAGCAGGTTGAAAACGAGGGTGTTGATGCCATCAAAAACCTTTTTTTCGAGAAGCTTTATTGATTTTATAAAATAGCCGATGAGCATAAGAACAAAAATCGGCGCTATCGCATTTATCGATAATAATAAGCTTTCCATTTTGAAACTCTTTTCTTTTAAAATTTTAACTATGGAAATTTTAGCATAAATCTTATTAAAAGTCTACCCTGAAAGAGTTAATTTAATATGAAAACGTTGCTTGAATTTGGAATTTATGTTTTATAATAGTGTGAATTTGTTTTTATGGCTTTCCAAAATTCCCTCTTCGCGAAGCTTGCTGATTTCATTTGATAGCCCGCTTCTGTCAACCTCGAGATAGTCGGCAAGCTCCTGGCGGTTGAAGGGAATTTTAAAACTGCGGGAACCTTCGTTTTTCGAAACAAGGGAGAGATAGCTTAAAAGCTTTTCTCTCGTTGTGCGTTTTGAAAGGATTTCAAGCTTTTGATGAAAGGATATGGTCTTTTTCGCGAGGTCTATCATTAAATTATATATGAGCTTTTTATGAAAGCCGCAAGCGTTTTCGCAGGTGGATAGAATATGGGAGCTATCAATCAGCATAACCTCGGTTTCTTCATTCGCGATAATCGATACGGGAATCGAGGGAACTTTGGCGCAGGCGAATGCTTCGGAAAAAACCTCGGAAGGATAAATATTTCCTAAAATACTGCGGTTGCCATCGTAATCAACCTGCGAAATCTGAGCCGATCCTGAGAGCACTATTCCTATGAATTTTGCTTGACTTCCCTCTGCGATAATAGTATACTTTTTATCGAAGACTTCCATCTTCGCCCGAAGGCATACAAGCATTTTCAGAAGTTCTTCGCTCGCTATTCCCGAAAAAAGAGGGCAATTTTCTAAAACTTTTAAATATTTTTTCATTTTTTGGCTCCGTTTGTTGAAAATTCAACAGAATTTTTTGTTTTATTATACTATAATTAACTCAAGAAAGCAAGAACGAGAAAAAATTCTCGAAAAATAATAGCTTTAAGGAGAAAATTATGGTTAGAAAGATAATCAAGATAAATGAAGATAAGTGCAATGGATGCGGAGCCTGCGCCGCCGCTTGTCATGAAGGCGCGATAGAGATGATAAACGGAAAAGCAAAGCTCACTCGCGAGGATTATTGCGATGGCCTCGGCGATTGCCTGCCTGCTTGCCCTGTGGATGCGATAAGCTTCGAGGAGCGCGAGGCGCCCGAATATAATGAAGAAGCGGTTCGCTCGGCAAAGCTGAAAAAGCAGGGAGCAAAGCTTCCTTGCGGATGTCCGGGAACTCAAATTAAGGCTATAAAGAGAGAAAATTCCGAAGCTATCGTGAAAAGCTCAGCCATAAGTCAGCTTTCCCAATGGCCGGTTCAGATAAAGCTTGTTCCCGTAAACGCCCCTTATTTTGAGAATGCTAATCTGCTTATTGCCGCTGATTGCACAGCTTTCGCCTATGGCAATTTCCATAACGAATTTATAAGGAATCATATAACCCTCATCGGATGCCCAAAGCTCGATGAAGGCGACTATGCCGAAAAGCTTACCGCGATTATTAAAAATAACAATATAAAAAGCGTTAAAATTGTTCGGATGGAGGTTCCTTGCTGCGGCGGAATCGAAAATGCAACAAAGCGCGCGCTTATGGAAAGCGGAAAATTTATTCCTTGGCAGGTAATAACCATCTCAACCGATGGAAAAATAATAGAGTAATATAATTTGGAGGAGAAAACCGATGAATATAACAAACGACATCAAATATATCGGAGTTAATGACCATAAGATTGATTTATTCGAGGGTCAATATGATGTACCCAACGGAATGGCATATAATTCCTATGCGATAATGGATGAGAAAATAGCCATTATGGATACTGTTGATGCCAATTTCACCCATGAATGGCTCGATAATATCCAGAACACTTTGGGAGACAGAAAGCCTGATTATCTCATCGTTCAGCACATGGAGCCCGACCATTCCGCAAACATTATGAATTTTCTGAAAGCCTATCCCGAGGCGGTTGTCGTTTCATCTCAGAAGGCTTTTATTATGATGAAAAACTTTTTCGGAACAGATTTTGAGGATAGAAGAATTATCGTCGGCGAAGGGGATACCCTCTCTCTCGGCAAACACGAGCTTACCTTCGTTACAGCCCCGATGGTGCATTGGCCTGAGGTTATCGTAACCTATGATAGCTTCGATAAGGTGCTTTTCTCTGCCGATGGCTTCGGAAAATTCGGAGCGCTCGACGTTGAAGAAGATTGGGCTTGCGAAGCCAGGCGCTATTATATCGGAATCGTTGGGAAATACGGAGCTCAGGTGCAGGCGCTTCTAAAAAAAGCGGCAGGGCTCGATATCGAGATCATCTGCCCCTTGCATGGCCCTGTTTTAACCGAAAATTTAGGCTATTATCTTAATCTTTATAATATCTGGTCAAGCTATCAGGTTGAAGAGGAAGGCATAGTAATAGCATTTACCTCGGTTTATGGAAATACCAAAAAAGCTGTATATCAACTTGCCGATAAATTACGGGCTAACGGTTGCCC
>JAZORV010000311.1:0-1546 GCA_045656785.1 Acutalibacteraceae bacterium
GTGCGTGGGCGACGATATCGCTTGGCTGCGCCCCGGCCCTGACGGAAGACTCTGGGCTGTTAACCCCGAAAACGGATTTTTCGGCGTTGCACCCGGTACAAGCGCCAAAACCAACCCCAACGCCCTTGCCAGCGCTATGAAAAATTCCATCTTCACCAACGTTGCGCTGAAGGAAGACGGCGGCGTTTGGTGGGAAGGTCTGGATAAAAATCCTCCTCAGAACGCTCTGGACTGGAAGGGCAATCCTTGGGATAGTGCATCCGGCGTACCCGGCGCACATCCCAACAGCCGATTCACCGCTCCTGCAAAGAATTGCCCCTGCATCTCTCCCGAGTTTGAAAATCCCGCAGGCGTTCCCATCTCCGCAATTGTGTTCGGCGGCCGCCGCGCAAAGACCGCTCCTCTGGTTTACCAGTCCCGCGATTGGGATCACGGTGTTTTCGTAGGCAGCATTATGGCCAGCGAGAAGACCGCTGCTGCTGAGGGCAAGGTGGGCGAAACCCGCAGAGATCCCATGGCAATGCTGCCCTTCTGCGGCTATCATATGGCTGACTATTGGCAGCACTGGCTGGACATGGGCAAGAAAATTTCCAATCCCCCTGTCATTGCCAATGTCAACTGGTTCCGAACCGATGACGAAGGTCACTTCCTCTGGCCCGGCTTTGGCGATAATCTCCGTGTCATCCGCTGGGTGCTTGAGCGCGCCTTTGGCGAGGTGGAGGCAAGGGAGAGCGAAATCGGCTTCCTCCCCAATGTTGAGGATATCGATGTCGCCGGCCTTGATATGAGCGAGGCTGAGCTCAGCGAGCTTCTCAGCGTGGATAAAGAGCTTTGGAAAACAGAATGCGAAGGCATCCGCGAGTTCTATGGCAAGTTCGGCGAAAAACTCCCCGCAAAGCTTATGGAAGAGCTTGAAAAGCTGGAAAATAATCTGAAATAAAAATACTAATCCGCTCTCCAAACGGGGAGCGGATTTTTTAGCTTCCTGCCACCAAAGCTGGCAAAACCGCACAGTCGTAGGGCGGGGGCTTGCTCCCGCCATGTCGCTGTTTCTGTAAGTGCGCGTTGCAGGGTTATATTTAAATAAATTGTCAAAATAGTTGTTGACTTTTTAATTGCAAGATGCTATTATATCTAAGCGCCAAGATGCGCGAGTGGTGGAATTGGCAGACTCGCTAGATTCAGGTTCTAGTGCTCACTCCGGGCGTGCGGGTTCAAGTCCCGCCTCGCGCACCAAAACAAAACCCCGAAACCGAAAGGTTTCGGGGTTTTTGTTTTGTTGAACGGGGCAACTCGATTTTAAGCCGAACATAGGGCCCCCGTTGCGACCCGCGCACCAAAAAATCCAGACCTAATCCGAGGTCTGGATTTTTTATTTTATATAGATTTCAAATAAACGCCATATCTGAATTCTCGCTTTGTATCTGCGCTCGATATTTTTGAGCACGAGCTCGGGTGAGCACTTGCAGCGTTCTCCCGTTTACTATATAATTAACGGCAGATATTCGCTTTGCTTGGAGGATAACGGATGAATTTTAGGTTCGTG
>JAZORV010000312.1:0-7452 GCA_045656785.1 Acutalibacteraceae bacterium
GGTTGGCGCGGTTACTATCGCAACCAATATGGCAGGTCGTGGAACCGATATTATGCTCGGCGGTAATGCCGAATACCTCGCAAAAGCAGAGCTTCGCAAGTCGGAGGCCAAGCGGTCTTAGGAAGACAAGTTAAGGTGACAACTCCTTGGCTCACAGAACGACATGGCTACGATCCGACTTGGTTGGCGCGGTTACTATCGCAACCAATATGGCAGGTCGTGGAACCGATATTATGCTCGGCGGTAATGCCGAATACCTCGCAAAAGCAGAGCTTCGCCATAGAAATATATCGGATGAAATCATAAATGAAGCAACCGGCTTTGGCGAAACTTCCGACCCCGAAATTCTCTCCGCTCGCGAGCAATATGCCGAGCTTTTGGCGAATTTTAAGGCTGAAATTGCCCCCGAAGCCGAGAAGGTAAGAGAAGCAGGCGGCCTTTGCATCATCGGCACAGAGCGCCATGAATCTCGCCGAATTGATAATCAGCTTCGCGGTCGTTCAGGACGTCAGGGAGACCCCGGTGTAACCCATTTCTATATCTCCTTAGAGGATGACCTTATGCGTCTTTTCGGCGGCGAAAGGCTCTATAATATGATGGAAACCTTAAGGGTTGAGGAGGATACTCCGCTTGAGATGGGTATGCTCACAAAATCCATCGAATCCGCGCAAAGGAAGAAGGAATCTCAAAACTTTGCCATCAGAAAATCCGTTCTTGAATTTGATAACGTTATGAACACTCAGCGCGATATTATCTATACTCAGCGCGATAAGGTTCTCGATGGCGCAGATCTCAAAGAAACTGTGCTTTCAATGGCAAAAGAGGTTGTTTCTGATCAGGTTAATCTTTTCTGCTCTGCGGAATATCCCGAGGAATGGAATCTTGAGGGTCTTCGCGCCTATTTTGCAAGCTGGGTTATTGAGCCGGGCGAATTCCATTATTCAACCGAGCAATTAAACGATATCGAAAAAGCTGACCTCGAGGAATTCCTCTATGATAAGCTTCTTAAAATGTATGAATCGAGAGAAGAGACCTATGGCTCCGAGCTTATGCGCGAAATCGAGCGCGTGATGCTCCTCAGAACCGTTGATGAGCATTGGATGGAGCATATCGATAATATGGATGAGCTTCGCGATGGTATGCACCTTCGCGCCTATGGTCAGCATGACCCCGTTGTTGAATACCGCAACGAGGGATATGATATGTTCAATGGCATGACCTCATCTATACGCGAAGAAACCGTTAAGCGCGTTATGACAGTTAAGGTTAGGCGCGAAGAGGGTGTTGAAAGAAAGAAGGTTGCCGAAGAAAGCGGCGCCTCATCCGGCGAAAAGCCCAACAGAACAGTTAAAGGCAAGGGTGTGGTTGGTAAAAACGCGCTCTGCCCATGTGGTAGCGGACTAAAGTATAAGCGCTGCTGCGGCAAAGACAAAGATTAAACACGGGGTAAAATGGGCATAATGAATTTTTTCGAGCTTCACGTACACAAAGTACGCTTGTCGCTCGAAGAAAATCCATTCTGCATCATTTTCCCTCCGCGTTTCGCGAAAAAAGTGCCGAAGAAAAGGCCTTCCAACCGCCTTTGGAACAGTTTAACGATAAATTCATAAAATCGCAAAAGCGGGCGAGTGATACTCGCCCCTACGATTCGAGACATTAGATGTTAGATTCTAGATTATAGATTATAGATTTGCTCGAACTAAACTCTGTAGAAAAAATTAGAATAATAGAGCCCTTGTAGGGGCGATTATCATTCGCCCGCATAAAACACAAACAATCTTTTCTACCGAAAAATTAATCTTAACCCCAAAAGCGGGCGAGTGCTACTCACCCCTACGTTGCATTATCGCAGAGTTAAGATTCTGCGAAATCGTCGAGGGATAGCTTCGCCTTTGGGCGAAGTTCGGAACTACCCCTCAGTCTTTTTTGCCCGTTTCGGGCAAAAAATCCAGCTCCCCTCGCAAGGGGAGCCGAGGGTTTGTGCTACATTTCCCCTCACAGGGAAATAACCTCGCAAGGGGAGCCGAGGGTTTGTGCTTCGCTTTGGCTTTTTCTATAGAGTCCGGATTTTCTTGTCTGAAATCTGATATCTGCTATTTAAACATATCCGCGATATTTCCCATCGCTTTGGCGGCTTTTGAAACCGTTTTGCTCATTCCTTTTTTATTGGAATTCATAACGCTTTTTGCCGCCGCGGCGATAACAACGCCCGTTACAACCCCTGCGCCGATGCCCTTGATAAAAGCAGAATTTTTATTGTTCATTTTTTTGCACCTCTTTTTTTATTTTCTGCTTTTATTTTTTCTCAAAGGCTCGGCATTATTATTTGGAAAAATTGGAAAAGGAGAGCTTATTTTGAAGCTTATAACCTTGAAAAACGGTTTTCGCATCGCGCTGACGCCCGTTTCTTCTGCGAAAACAACTGCGCTATATCTATACATTGCCGCAGGAAATGCTTTTGAAAATGAAAAAACAGCAGGCGCATCGCATTTTATCGAGCATCTGCTTTTTAAAGGGACCTCCGAATTTTCCGATGAGGCTCTTGCTCGAAAAATCGATTGGCTTGGCGGCAGATTCAATGCTTACACCGCCAAGGAATACACCTGTCTTTACGCCCACGTTCTCGATGAATCGGCGGCGGAGGGGCTTGAGCTTATTTTTAAGATGATAACCGATTCCGTTTTCCCCGAAAAAGCGGTTGATTCTGAGCGCGGAGTTATTTTGGAAGAGATAAATATGTATGATGATTCGCCCGAGGATCTCGCGATGGACGCCATCGTTTCGGGCGTTTTTGCTGATTCTCCCTTGCGGTTTAATATTCTCGGAACGAAGCAAACCGTTTCGGATTTTAAAAGGGAAGAGCTTTTGGCATTTGCTAAAAAATATTATGCCCCCGAGAGAATGATTTTATCTGTTGGAGGCAGCTTCGATGAAAACGAAATTATTGAGCTTGCTGAAAAGTACGTCGGCTCGAAAAGCAACACTAATTTTCCGATAGAATTTCCGAATATTTCTCAAAAAAACGGAGGAATATTCTTAAAAGAAAAGGATTTTGAACAGACTCAGATTCTGATAGGTTCCCCGGGCGCGACCTTCGGCGGAGAGGAGAGATACAGCGCCACCGCACTTTCCGCGATTGCGGGCGGAAACGCTTCCTCGAGGCTTAATCTTGCCATTCGAGAAAGGTTGGGTCTTGCGTATTCTGTCGGAACGTTTCTTCTCCCCCTCAAAAACACGGGGCTTTTTATGCTTTCTGCGGGGCTATCCCATAATAATCAACTTAAGGTTTTGGCGCATTCTTTAGAAGAAATGGAAAAAATCCCCGAAACAATAAAGGAAGAAGAGCTTGCCGCTGTTCGGCAGCAGCTTAAAATTGCCGCAGTTATGGGCAACGAGCGCATAACCTCTTTAGCTTCGGGCGCGGGAAGGGATTTATTATATCTTGATCGCTACGTTGAGCCAGAGGAAATGCTCGAAAAAATGAACGCTCTCACCCTCGATGACATCAGGGCTTATTTAAGGACAATCTGGCAAAGAGAAAAGCTTTCGATTTCGGTTGTCGGCAAGCCCGAGAAAATGGAAAAATACGAGGCATTCGGCTTTAAAGCATAAGATAGGCGAGGGCGAAAATAAGAATTTCATCCCCGCCATCTCCCGATAAAAGGAGAATGAGCGCAATAAGCAAAATTCTATCCGAATCGAGCTCGAAGCCCTTGGCATCAATGATTTTTAAAATATCGAGCCCCAAAAGCCCATTCTTTTTAGGCGCTTCGGGTGGTGCCGTTGGCTCGGGTGGTATAGCCTCGTTTTTTTGAGGCTCGTTTTCGGAGCGCCCAGAAAAGCTTCCTCCTCCCCTCGGCCGAACGAATGATGGAGCAGGAGGCATCGCGCGGGACTGCATATTATATAGCTCCGCTTTTGCTTTTTCGCTCATGTTTTTTATTTTTTCATCATAATTTTCCGCCAAAAATCAGCGCCCCTCCCTTAAAAAATTCCGCTATCCTTGATAAGCGGAAGCAGGCTCACAAGCCTTAAAATTTTAACCGCTTTATCAACCCTATCCCGCCTTTTTTCGCTTAAATGGGGTTTTAGGGCAAGGAGCAAATCGGAGCGATGGTCGTTTCCGCCCGATTTCAGAGCCTTCCCTATTTTAAGAAGCATCCCCATATCGAGCCCATCGCCAAACGCATCCAAACCGCTGAATGATTGCTTTTGAGCTTCTTTTTTTTGCTCATTTTTATTTTCTTCGTTTCCAAAAAGGGAGTTTGCCATTTCTTTGATTTTTTGCATTGAATCAGGGTCCTCTAAAATTTTGGAGATCCCTTGAGACATATCATCCATATTCTTCGCTCCTATTTTGTAAGCTCTTTTATTAGCTTTGCGGCGGCGGGGGAGGAGAGAATTTTATTAAGGCTCTCCTTATCCTCGAGAAGGCTTTGAAGCTTTGCGGCCTGTGCGCCTGAGAGCGCAGAGAGAATGCCCTCGGCTTTGCCCGATTCTATCGCGCTTGCGATTTTTTCGGAATCAATACCATTCGTTTTCGCCGCCGAATTGATGGCGCTTTTGAGCTTATCTTTATCAATGTTATTAAAACTATTATTCATCATATATCACCCTTTTTTATATTTACGAAAGGAGTTTCTCTTTTATGCGCGTTCTTGTTTTTTCAGATAGCCATGGGAACTATAACAATATAGAAGCGGCGCTTATTCGCCATTCAGATATTAAGAACGTTCTCTTTTTGGGAGACGGCATAAGAGATATTGAAAAAGCATACGAAAATTATCCCGAAAGAAAGTTTATTTGCGTTTCGGGAAATTGTGATTTTGATATAACCTCGCCCGACGTTCGCCTCGAAAAGATAGGCGGAGCAGGATTTTTTCTGACTCATGGGCATCGCTATTCCGTTAAAGACGGTCTTTTGAGCTTGTTTTTAGCAGGAAAGGAAAGAGGCTGCAAAGCCATTCTTTTCGGGCATACTCATCAGCCCTTATGCGATTTTAAAGAGGGTATTTTGATGCTGAATCCGGGCTCAATCGGGGGCAGAAACACCCGAAAGGCAACCTATGCTATAATCGATATCGTGGATAGCGGAATTTGCCCTAATATTTTAGAGCTTTGATATATTATATTCTGAAAAGAAAAATTTTGTTAAGGAAAGGATTTCTTTTATGAAATTGCTTGCAATCGATGGCAACAGCCTCATAAACCGCGCTTTTTACGGAATAAAACTGCTCACTACCAAGGATGGCCATTTCACAAATGGTATCTATGGCTTTATAAATATGCTTAATAGGATTATGGAGCTTGAAAATCCCGATGGAGTGGCGGTGGCTTTTGACCTCAAAAAGCCGACCTTCCGCCATAAAATGTATGAAGGGTATAAGGCGGGCAGAAAGGGAATGCCCGAAGAGCTCAGAGAACAGCTCCCTGTTTTAAAAGAATGGCTCGAGTATGCAGGTTTCTCGGTTCTCGAAATGGAGGGCTATGAAGCCGATGATATTTTAGGAACTCTCGCAAGGCTCTCGGAAGAAAGCGGAAATGAATGCGCTATTGCTTCGGGAGATAGAGATTCTTTCCAGTTGGTATCGGATAAGGTGCGTGTTCTTAACACAGTTACAAAGATGGGCAGACCCGAAATTGTGGTATACGATACCGCCGCGATAAAGGAAAAATATGGCGTTGAGCCTATTAAAATGATAGATATTAAGGCGCTTCAGGGTGATTCCTCGGATAATATCCCCGGTGTTCCCGGGATTGGGGAAAAAACCGCGGGAGGGCTGGTTTCATCCTTTGGAACCATCGATGAAATCTATGAAAATCTCGAAAATCTCGATATAAAGGATTCGGTTAAAAACAAGCTTATCGCAGGAAGAGAAAGCGCATATCTTTCGCGCGAGCTTGGAACAATTTGCAAAACAGTTCCGATTTCCGAAAATCTTGAGGATTATAAAATCAAGCCGCGAGATAATGCAAAATTGGCGGCGCTGATGATAAAGCTCGAGTTTTTCTCCCTTATAAATAAAATGGGAATAGATGCGAGCGAGGTAATAATAGAAAAGCAAGAGGAAAAACCGCAGAGCTTCAGCCTTTGCGAAATTAAGGATATAAATGCAGATAATTTCGCTGTTCTTTTTGGCGAAAACGAAAAAGTTGCGCTTGTTTCATCCGAAAAAATCGCAGCCGGCAACATAACTGACCCCGAAATCAAAGCAATTTTGGAGAATAAAAAGATAAATAAGAATGTTTACGACTGCAAAAATGCCTATAAGCTTTTGGAAGAAAAAGGCATAAAGCTAAAGGGCGTTTGCTTTGACGGAATGCTTGCCGCATATCTTTGCAATCCCTCCTCTTCGAATTATGAAATTGAAAGATTAAGGGAAGAATACAGCGCGCCCGCCCCCGAAATACAAGGGGATGAATTTGTTGTCTCCGCCGCGAAATATTCCCTCGTATCAGAAAAATTAAGAGAGGAGCTCAAGAAAAAAGAGCTTGAAAAGCTTCTCCTTGAAATCGAGCTTCCGTTGGCTCGCGTTTTGGCATCGATGGAGATGGTAGGCTTTTCTGTTGATGGCGAAGGCATTAAAAATATGGGTGAACGTTTGGCTGTTCGTCTTGATGCGCTCGAGAAGGAGATTTATGAGCTTGCTTTGGGTGAATTTAATATCAATTCTCCAAAGCAATTAGGGGTCGTTTTGTTTGAAAAGCTCGGCCTTCCTGCAAAAAAGAAGACCAAAAGCGGATATTCAACCAATGCTGACGTTCTCGAAAGCCTTATAAACGAGCATCCCATAATTGAGAAAATTCTTGAATTCAGAAAGCTCGGAAAGCTTAAATCCACCTATTGTGATGGACTGGTTGCAGTTATCCATCCCGACGGCAGAATCCGTTCAACCCTTAATCAAACCGAAACGAGAACGGGAAGAATCAGTTCCCTCGAGCCGAATCTTCAGAATATCCCCGTCAGAACCGAAGAGGGCAGAGAGCTCAGAAAATATTTCGTTGCCGATGAGGGCAAGGTTTTGATTGATGCCGATTATAGCCAGATTGAATTAAGGGTTCTCGCGCATATGGCGGGTGACGAAAGGATGATAGATGCATTCCTTTCGGGGCAGGATATCCATACAGCCACCGCCGCCAAGGTTTTCTCGATGCCTGAAAATATGGTAACCCCCTTAATGAGAAGCCGCGCAAAAGCGGTTAATTTCGGAATAGTATACGGAATCGGTGCTTTTTCGCTTTCTAAAGATATCGGCGTAACAAGAGCTGAAGCGGATAGTTATATAAAAAGTTACCTTGCAACCTATAAAGGCGTTGCAGAATATATGGATAATATAATAAACTCCGCCAAAGCCGATGGTTTTGTTAAAACCCTTTTCGGCAGAAGGCGTTATCTCCCCGAGCTTAATAATTCAAACGGTATACTCCGTGCTTTCGGCGAAAGAGTTGCAA
>JAZORV010000313.1:0-1764 GCA_045656785.1 Acutalibacteraceae bacterium
GCGAAACAATCTTGTTTCGCCTAACCTATACCATTATGGTAAACGTTTTCCTTAATTGACAAAATGGCAATGCATGTTGTATAATATTCATAACAAATCAACTTCTTCTTGAAAGGGGAATTTTTATGGCATTTAAAAGAGCTTTATGGCATAGCGGTCTTACATATCAGCAAACCTGCTCAGGCTGCGGAGCGATTATCAGATATATGGATAACGCGCTCGATTTCCGCCCTTGGTATCCCGATGGTTTTATATATTGCTCGCGCTGCCAAACACCTTTGAGGCACAACGAGATTTTTGCAATCGGCAGAACGCAGATTGTCGAGAAATCCCAAGAAGACGCAGAGCTTGCAAAATTCTGCACCGCTTGCGGAAAACAATTCCAGGATGCTGACGTTTTTTGCTCGGCTTGCGGAAAGAAAAGATAAAAATTCGCTTTGAAAGGAGATAGGTTTTATGAGAAGAGATATCGGATATTTCTTTCAGAGGGATGTTATAACGGTTTATAACGCTTATCTTGCGGCCGCTAACAACCCTCAATTCAGAAGAGACTGCAAGGAAGAGCCCTTCCACACCCTTTCCTTCGGGCTCAATTTTTCAATGAAATATAATATGAATGGTGGCGCTTGCATAGTTCATTTTATGCCATTTAACGGCGGGACTGCGGTTAATATTCGCTTTGCTGTGGCTCAAGGTTTCGGCGCAAGATATGAAAGATATGCAGATGACCTTACCTCGGCTGTAACCGCGATTTTGGGAATTGCTCCTCAAAAGATGAATTTTGATATGGAGCCCTTCTTGCAAAAAGAAAACCGAATTTATGCCGAGTCTCAAACTCCTGTAGCACCGCCCCCACCACCCGTTCAGACTGTACCTCCCGTTCAAGCAGATGCGGCAAAGCCAGACAGCTTCTGTATTCACTGCGGAAAGAAGCTTATCGAAGACGCTCCCTTCTGCCCCAACTGCGGAAACAAGGTTCAAACAGAGCCCAAAGCTAAATTCTGTATTAATTGCGGACACAAGGCGGAGCCCGAAGCTAATTTCTGCATAAACTGTGGTCATAAATTTTAATTTAAGGAGTACTTTTTATGAATATCTGCCCAAGCTGTGAATATAAAACCGATGAAGCCATAAGCTTTTGCCCCAAATGTGGAGGAGCTATGGCATCAGCTACAGAGGAAGTTTTCTATAAAAAACCGATAGAGCCGCCGAAGGTTAAAAAAGGCGTTAAAATCACCGGAATGGTTTTAGGAATCGTAGGATTTGTTATGGCGCTTTTAGGCATTCTTTACACCGCTATTTTCTTTTCTGTTTCCAAAACAATGGCGCTCATTATCGGCATTATTTTCTTCTCTTTAGGCTTTTGCCTTGCCGCGGTTGGCCTTATCCTGTCGCTAAAGACCAAGAAAGCCGGAGATAAATCCGCGCCGGGAACTGTGGGACTTATTTTTTCAGTTGTCGGAGCAGTTTTAGCCCCCGTTGCTCTCATTATCGGCATCATTTCTTATAATTCCTACGTTCCGCATTTCGGACACGACACGGTTTACAACAACAAATTCGGCATTCAGCATATTGAGGATGATGAAATACAGGAATTTAACGAACAATTCGAAAAAGATTACGAGAATTTTCAGCAGAAATACGATAAGGCAGAAAAGTATATCGAAAGCGCGATAGAAAACAGCTCTGATCTCTTCTGAAAAAAGCAATAAAAACAAAGCTTCGCAGTATTAATTATTTCTGCGAAGCTTTTTATCTTTTGGG
>JAZORV010000314.1:0-5775 GCA_045656785.1 Acutalibacteraceae bacterium
GCCAATGTCAGATATTTTAAATATAATTGAGGATTTCAAAAAAGGTTGCGATTGCGGAAGAAAGCACGAGACCGCCATTCGCGATATAAGAATCGGCTCAGGGCTTGTTAACGAGGTTGGAAGCATTTTAACTGAAAATAATTTCCCCAAAAATTTGCTTTTAGTTGCCGACCAAAACACCTTAAAAGCGGCAGAGGGCATTGTAGAAAGCCTTGAAGGCTTCAATATCGAATATAAAATCTATGATAACATCCGAGTTGCTGAAATGGAACACGTTGAAGAGCTTGAGGCGCTCATAAAAGATAAAGATATTGCAATTCTCTCTGTTGGAACGGGATCAGTTAACGACCCTTGCAGATTAGCCGCCGCGCGCCAGAACAAGCCTCTTTGCATTTTTGCAACCGCCCCTTCTATGGATGGCTTCGCTTCTTACAGCTCTCCGATAGTTGCAAACGGTTTTAAATCAAGCTATGCCGCAAAAAGCCCCGAGGTTATCATTGGCGACACTAAAATTTTAGCCTCTTCGCCAATTGAGCTTAAATCTGCAGGCTTCGGAGATATGATTGCGAAATACGTTGGACTTGTTGATTGGCAAATTTCCGCCTTGCTCACAGGCGAATACTACTGCGAAAAAATCGCTTCTCTAACACGCTCAGCAGTAGATGAGCTGATGGAGCTTTCCGATAAGGTTACTGCAAGCGACGAATACACCGCAGGCAAAATTTTCGAGGCGCTCTTAAAAACGGGAATTGGAATGAGCTTCTCTCAAAATTCCCGACCCGCAAGCGGATGCGAGCATATCGTTTCTCATTTGATTGAATGCATTGAATTGAGAGATGGCATAATCCCGAATTTCCATGGTGAGGATATCGGTGTTTGCACTCTCCAAATGCTTAAATATTATAACGAGCTTGCCGAAATGAAGGAAATCGAAACGCAGTCCGAATCGGTTGATTGGGACGACGTTTACAGCTTTTACGGCGATATGGCAGAGGACGTTCGCATTCTTAACGAGCCCGAAAATATTATCGATGACGTTGACCCTGAAAAGCTTAAAAAGCTCTGGCCCGAAATTATTAAAATCATCCACAGCGTTCCCTCCTTTGAGGAATGCAAAAGGGCAATGGAAAAGGCGGGCTGCAAAATCACTGTTAATGATATTGGCAAGAGCGAAAAGCTATTTATTGACGCGGTCAATTATTCCCCTTACATGAGAAAGCGCTTAACACTTCTGAGAATGCAGAATATGATAAAGGGCGCAGAATTTAAGCTTAACTAAACAAAAAACAAGGTGGCAAAACCACCTTGTTTTATTTTTTTACATCCAAACGCCGAGCAGCGCATTTGCGATCGCAAAATAGATGATAAGACTTATTGCATCAACAATGGTCGTTATAAACGGGCTTGCCATAACCGCGGGATCAAGCTTGAGGCTTTCCGCCGCTATCGGCAGAACACAGCCGACCAATTTTGCTACGATAACCGTTAAGGCAACTGTTATGCAAACGGTGAAGTTAATCATTATCACCTGCTCCATTGAATAGCCCGAGAAGGAATCCAAAAGGTAATGATCGAGGAGCATTATCTTGCCGAAATTGATGATGCCAAGCACCACTCCGCACAAAATTCCGACCCTTAATTCCTTCGCAAGAACTCTCAAAATATCCTTCGCTCTGATTTCATCGAGAGAGAGGCTTCTGATAACGGTTACGGAGGACTGACTGCCCGAATTTCCGCCCGTTCCCATAAGCATCGGAATAAAGGAGGTTAAAACGACTATCGCTTTGAGCTTCGATTCAAAGCCCGAAATTATGGCGCCCGTAAAGGTTGCAGAAAGCATAAGTATAAGAAGCCATGGTATTCGGGATTTAACCGTTTCAAAAACTCCTACCTTCAAATAGGGCTTATCCTCGCTCGAGATAATAGCCGCCATTCTTTCTATATCCTCGGTGTTTTCTTCTTCAATAACATCCATAGCGTCATCGAAGGTAACGATTCCAACAAGGCGGTTTTCCTTGTCAACTATCGGGAGCGCCGAGAAATCATACTTATCGAGGAGCCTTGCAACGTCTTCCTTATCATCGAGGGTTCCTGCCGAAATAACGTTGGTTTCCATAAGCTCGGAAATCAGCATTTTTTCATCCGCCAAAAGAAGATCTCTGACCGTTACAACGCCTTCAAGCTTTCTTCTTGCATTTATGCAATAGCAGGTGTAAACCGTTTCCTTATCAACTGCGGTCTTTCTTATATGCGCGAAGGCTTCTTCAACCGTCATATCCTTTTTGAGGTCCACAAATTCCGGGGTCATAATGCTTCCCGCGGAATCCTTAGGGTAGTTAAGAAGCTCATTTATCCTTCGCCTTGTTTCTTTATCCGACTGCCGCAAAATTCTTTTAACAACGTTTGCCGGCATTTCCTCGATAATATCAACAGCATCATCGAGATAAAGGTCATCAATAACCTCTTTAAGCTCTGAATCGCTGAAGCCTTTGATAAGGGATTCTTGCATATCGGCATCAAGCTCAATAAAAACCTCCGCCGCAAATTCTTTGGGCAGAAATCTGAAAAGCAAAGCTCTTTTCTCCCCTTCGAGCTCATCGAAGAAGGGAGCAATGTCAATGGGGTTGAGCTCTTCGAGCTCACGGCGCAATTCACCGTATTTTTTAAGCTGCAAAAGCTCTAAAATCTTTTCTGTCATAATAGGCTTTTCTCCTTTTCATAAATTTTGGAAGAAAAAGCACAAAACGAAAAGGGAATATTAAATTTTTTCGGCGGCGAAAATATAAACACCGCCCATTATCCCTCGGGGTTTTGCGCTGATACTTCGATCGGTATCCATATTTTCACCTCTTTTTTTCTAAAATTTTTGATACCTTTATTATTTTACTCTTTTTTTCATGATTTTGCAAGATTTATTTTAAATTTCTAAGTCCCTTAGGATAGCGGTTTTTAAGCCTGCCTCCGCTTGCCTTTCCGAAGCCTAAAGGAATCCGCTCAACAGAAACCCTCACAAAGCCTTTGAAGCTCGCCCCTACCTCGATTTCCTCGCCATGCAAATAAGCATTTATTCTCGGGTCATCGAGCTTCAAATCGAGCTCATTTGCACATTCTACCTTTGCCGCAGCAAAGAGGGAATGGTGTGGCTCAAAGCGGCCCTTTATTTCCTCTCCCAAAAGAATGCCTTTTCTTAAAATGTTAATATTTTTAAAGCTTTTAACATTAGGAGTGAGGAAATATTTTTCTTTTTCTTTTATGATTATGCCATCGGGGAGAGTTATACCATTTTCCTTCAAGAATTTACTCAGAAGCTCATGCTTTTCTGCTTTAAGTCCGCTGATATCAGCTTTATCGGATGCCCCTTTTTTGCGAAATGCGGCAACGAAATGCCCTTCACCGCCATTTTTCGGGAATATTCTTCGCGTGTTTTCTAAAAATCCTTTTTCGCCCCACTCTGTGTCTATCGTTTCGCCTTCAAAATCGGGGTTTTCCATAAGAAACTTTTCAACGACGTCCTCGTTTTCCTCTTTAGAAAAAGTACAGGTTGAGTAGACCAGATTACCGCCTGCCCTGAGCATTTTTGCGGCGCTATTTAAAATTTTAAGCTGTCTTTCTGCGCAGGCTAAAACGTTTTCCTCTGTCCATAAAGGAGCGATAGAGCTATCATGCCTCATCATTCCTTCACCAGAGCAAGGAGCATCAACGAGGATTTTATCAAAAGCGCCCTCAAGCGCATCCTCCATTTCATCGGGGCGACAACTCGAAATAACCCCGTTATGAATACCCATTCTCTCGAAATTCGAAAGGAGGATATTTGCTCTTTTGAAAACTATTTCATTAGACCAAATAAGCCCCTCGCCATCAAGTTTCGCGGCAATTTGGGTTGATTTTCCGCCCGGAGCTGCGCAAAGGTCGAGAACGTAGTCACCCTTTTTAGGATTCAAAACCTCAACTGCAGAAGAAGCCGATGGCTCTTGGATATAAAATGCGCCCGCATGATGAAGGGGATGCTTTCCGAGCTTTTCCTCCGAGCCTATATAAAATCCCTCAAAACAAAAGGGAGATTTTTTATCGGATATATTAAATTCCAAAAATTTTTCAGTTGAGCATTTAAGCATATTTACACGAAGCCCTTTGAAAGGCTCCATATCATAGCAAGAAAAAAGCTCATCGAATTTTTCAAAATCTCGGCGCAATTTTTCTTCAAGCTTTTTTGGAAGACTCATATTTTTTCTCCTTTAAGAATATTCTTAAGTTTATTTCTAATAATAAATTCAGAAAGTGGGGTGAAAAAAACCATGGATAAAAATCAGCAGAATAAGCAGAGCAATCAGCAGAATAATCAGCAGAATTCAAACAAGCAGGATTCTAACAAGCAGGGTTCTAACAAAAAGGACAACAACTGCAAATAATTTTCTTTAAACATTTTACCATATACTGCCATATATTAAAAGACCGTTTGCCATTTTTTCGGCAAGCGGCCTTTGTTTTATAGTGATTTCAACAAGTTTTCAAGGCTTTCAACTTGCTCTTTCGCCATTTCGGGGGTATTTTCCAATGGAAATGGAATATTCAAAGCCTTATATTTTTCCAAGCAAAGCTTTTTAAATGGAAGCAACTCGACCTTCTCGATATTTTTATAGGGCTTTAAAATTTTCGCGAGCCTTCTTATATTTTCCTCGCTATCGTTAATATTGGGGATTATAACCTGCCTGATCCAAACGGGCTTGCCGCAAGACTCGAGCCAATCAAGAAGCTCTATTACTGTTTCAAGGCTTCCACCGGTATATTTTTTATAATCCTCTTCATTCGTGAATTTAACATCGAGCAAAACGAGGTCGCAAAGCTCCAAAAGCTCCTTCGCCCTCGGATTTTCGGAATGCCCGGAGGTATCAATCGCGATATGAAGCCCCTCGTTTTTGAGAAGTTCGCCAAGCTCTAAAAAGAACTCCGCCTGACATAATGGCTCACCGCCCGAAAATGTTACTCCGCCATTTTTAATATAAGGATAATACCTCATTATTTTTTTGGAAAGCTCTATGGAATCAATAGCCTCCAGCGAATTTACATCCCAAGTATCGGGGTTATGGCAATAGGAGCATCGCAAACTACATCCGCCGCCGAAAACAACCGCCCTGACACCGGGACCATCGACAGTTCCCATCGACTGAACGCTATGAATATATCCTTTCATATTCACATCGCTCCATGGAAGGTTCTTGAAATAACCTCTTTTTGTTGTTCCTTGGAAAGCTTATGGAAATTAACTGCATATCCCGAAACGCGAATTGTCAGATTAGGATAAAGCTCGGGATTTTCCATCGCTTCAATAAGTTTTTCACGATTTAAAACATTTACGTTTATATGATGCGCGCCTTTTGAGAAATAGCCGTCGAGGATGTTATAAAGGTTATTGATTCTATCCTCATCGGTTTTGCCCAAGGCTTCAGGGATTATAGAGAAGGTGTTTGAAATTCCATCGCGACAGGCTTCATAGGAAAGCTTTGCAACGGAATTAAGAGAGGCAATAGCGCCGCATTTTTCTCTGTTATGCATGGGGTTTGCGCCCGGAGCGAAGGGCTCGCCCGCCTTTCTTCCATCGGGGGTTGCGCCGGTTTTCTTGCCATAAACCACGTTGCTTGTAATAGTTAAAACAGAAAGCGTATGCTTAGCTCCGCGATAGGTCGGGTTTTTCTTGAGCGCACTGCTCAAAAGCTCGAGAACCTCCTCAGCAATAGCATCAACTCTATCGTCATCGTTGCCGAATTTCGGGAAATC
>JAZORV010000315.1:0-4233 GCA_045656785.1 Acutalibacteraceae bacterium
ATGACACCGTGCGAATATTACCTTTCCACCGCCGCGTGACGAAAAATCTCCCCCTGCTGCGCAGCAGGGGGAGATGAAAGAATCTATTCAATTAACCTATTTTTTGTTTTTTAGTCTGTCTACTTGACAGGGGGCACATTAGTTAAGCATTACCGCGGCTTTTTATCTTATTATCCTTTAGAGCATACTCCGAAGAAAGGCGCCTTTTGATGGCGATTTTCTATGTTCGAGCGTAAATTAAAATTCATCCTGCATAACCTGTTCTTCTTCCGATTCTATAAGCCCGAGTTCGCGAAGGGTTCTTTCTCCCTCACCCGGATGCTCCTTCATAAAGGGCTCGATGAGGTATTTCATCATAACGGGGAAGATGTTATACTGAATAAGCAGATTGGTAAAAGGTGGGGCAATAAGTATGTAAAGGCAGACCGCAATTCCGAATCCGACGTATATATCAATAAGCATCGGAGAAAGGATGAGGGTATACATTAAGATATGCCCGAAGAAAATCACGAAATTTCTCTTGAATCCACCGAAGGCGAGAAGGAATGCGTTCTTATAAAGCTGACCCACAGTTAATCGGAAGGTTAAAATCAAAGCGGGGGTATAATATCTTATAAAGGTTATTATGATAAAGGCGAAAATGCTGAGCGCGAGCATCACAAAGCTCAAAATATCGGCATTTTTATTAACGTTATTTTCCTGAAAAATATAATAAAGAGAGAAAAGACTGCCGCCCGTGAGGATGCTGTTGATTATTCCCGAAATGAGGGAGAGCCCGAGGTTTTCGGATACCGCCTCTCGGAAATCCGATTTGAAGGAATGCCTATCCCTTGCGGCAATTCTCGCAACCCTCGCCGAGCCAACTGCTCCGAGCCCCGAGGGGAGAATGATTAAAGACAAAACAGCCTTTAAAAGCCCTGCCGACATAAGCTTTCCATAGTGCCTTTTGAATAATTCGAAGAAAACGAAGATACCGCGTTTTTCCGGCCCATCCTTGCGGACGCCCGGACCTGCGATATCGGGGGATTTGAATAAAGCCATTCTTACGCTCCTTTTTGGAATTTATCCTATTGTATCAAATTTTGCATCTTTTTTCAAGTGCGGTAGGATAAAAAATGCCACCATTTGTTAAAAATATAACAAATATAGTGCCGTTTCGTTAAAATGCTTTGAACAAATAGTAAAATTTTCTAAAAATACTTGCATTTATTGGGATTTTCGGTATAATATAAGTTAGAGGAATATCATTCCTGAAATTTGTATTCTTAGCCGAGGGCGTTACCCTCGACTCGGCATAGAGAAAAGGAGAAAAAATTATGACAAAGAACCCAACCGTTTTAAAATGGCTTGACGAGATAAAAGCTCTCGTTAATCCTTCCGAGGTTATCTGGATCGACGGAAGCGATGCTCAGGCAGAGGCTTTAAGAGCAGAAGCTTGCGCTACCGGCGAAATGATGAAGCTCAACGAGGAAAAGCTTCCCGGCTGCTATCTCCACAGAACAAAGCAGAACGACGTTGCCCGCGTTGAGGACAGAACCTTTATCTGCACCACCATCAAAGAGGATGCAGGCCCCACCAACAACTGGTGCGACCCCAAGGAAATGTACGAAAAGCTTTATAACATCGCTCGCGGTTCCTATGAAGGCAAGCCCATGTACGTTATTCCCTTCTCAATGGGCCCCATCGGATCTCCTCTTGCCAAGATTGGTATTGAGGTTACCGATTCTATCTACGTTGTTCTCAATATGCTCATTATGACCCGCGTTAGCCCCAAGGTTTTGGAGGTTCTCGGCGATAGCGAGGATTGGGTTCGCTGCTTCCATGCAAAATGCGATATCGATCCCGAGCATAGATATATCTGCCAGTTCCCCGAGGATAATACAATTATCTCTGTAAACTCAGGTTACGGCGGAAACGTTCTTCTTGGTAAAAAGTGCTTCGCTCTCAGAATCGCTTCTTATCAGGGTTGGAAAGAAGGCTGGATGGCTGAGCATATGCTTATCCTCGGAATCCAGAATCCTAAGGGCGAGGTTAAATACGTTGCAGCGGCATTCCCCTCTGCTTGCGGAAAAACCAACCTTGCTATGATGATTCCTCCCAAATATTTGCAGGAGAAGGGCTATAAGGTTTGGACCGTTGGCGATGACATCGCTTGGATGAGAATTGGTAAGGATGGCAGACTCTATGCTATCAACCCCGAAAACGGATTCTTTGGCGTTGCTCCCGGAACCAACGCTCATTCCAACTTCAATGCTCTTGCTTCAACAGAAAAGAACACCATCTTCACCAACGTTGCTCTCGATCTTAACGATAACACCGTTTGGTGGGAAGGTCTCAATAAGAATCTCCCCGAGAATGCTCTCGATTGGACAGGCAAGCCCTGGGATCCCGCAAAGTTCAACAAGGCTGATAAGTCTACCTGCGCGGCTCACCCCAACTCAAGATTTACTGCTCCCGCACAAAACTGCCCTTGCATCTCGGATGAATTCAATAAGGGCGAAGGCGTGCCGATTTCTGCTATTATCTTCGGTGGTCGTCGCGCTAAGTGCGCTCCCCTCGTATATCAATCTAAGGATTGGGAGAATGGTGTATTCGTAGGCTCCGCTATGGCTTCTGAAACAACAGCTGCAGCTGCAGGCGCAGTTGGTGTTGTTCGCCGCGATCCTATGGCTATGCTTCCCTTCTGCGGATATCATATGGGCGACTATTTCCGCCATTGGCTCGAGATGGGCAAGAAGCTCGGCGATAAGGCTCCCAAGATCTTCAACGTTAACTGGTTCAGAACCGACGATGAAGGCAACTTCATCTGGCCCGGATTCGGCGATAACTGCCGTGTTATCAACTGGATCATCGACCGTTGCGAAGGAAAGGCAGATGCAGTTGAAACTCCTATCGGCTTCGTTCCGAAGGCTGAGGATATCGACCTTACAGACCTTGAGGACTTCGATATCGAAACCCTCAAATCCATCCTCGAAATCGATAAGGACGTTTGGACTCGCGAAGCAGAAGAAATCGAAGAGCATTATAAGAAGTTCGGCGATAAGCTTCCCGAAGAGCTCAGAGCTCAGCTCGAAACCCTTAAAGCTAACCTTAAATAATCGAAATTTGATGCTCGAAATTGCATCGAATCAGGTTGCATAAAAAATCAATCCGCCTTCATTTTGAAGGCGGATTTTTCTTTTTAAGCTTGGCTTTTTGCTTCTGCTCCGAGTATGAAAGCATCGGTCTGTGTTGTTTATTAATCAAGTAAAAAGTTCCGCCCACGAATAAAACTGTGGCACCCTCCGTGAGAAGGTGCCACAAGGGTGGAGCTTTTTAATTTTCTCGAAATTAAAGCTTAAAAGCTTTTAAAAGCCGAAATTAAACGTCCTTCTTGCCATAAAGCTCGCCGAGGCGGAGGAGGTGGTTATACTTCTCAACAGATGCCTTTTCTGCCTTATCGAAGAGCTCTTCAGCTCTCTCGGGGAAGGAGCGAGTGAGGGAAGAATAACGAGCCTCGTTCATGATGAAGTCTTTATAGCTTGCTGTGGGAGCCTTAGAATCCATGGTGAAGGGGTTCTTGCCTTCAGCCTTGAGGGCGGGGTTGAAGCGGAACATATTCCAATAGCCACACTCAACAGCCTTTCTCATCTCGTTCTGGCAGTTAACCATACCGCCCTTGATGGAATGCATCTCGCAAGGTGCATAACCGATGATGAGAGAAGGACCGGGATATGCTTCAGCCTCTTCGATTGCCTTGAGGGTCTGAGCCATGTTAGCGCCCATAGCGATCTGTGCAACGTAGATGTAACCGTAGGACATAGCAATCTCGGCAAGAGATTTCTTGGCAATAGCCTTACCTGCAGCAGCGAACTGTGCAACCTGACCGATGTTGGAAGCCTTAGAAGCCTGACCGCCGGTGTTGGAGTAAACCTCGGTATCGAATACCATAACGTTTACGTCGTCGCCGGTTGCAAGAACGTGGTCAAGACCGCCGAAGCCAATATCGTATGCCCATCCGTCACCACCGAAGATCCATACGGACTTCTTAGCGAGGTATTCGCGGTTTGCACGAACGTCGCGGCAGATATCGCAATCAGCATTTTCTTTATCGAGAACAGCAACGAGAGCATCAGCGGCAGCACCGTTCTTCTTGCCGTCGTTAACGGTTGCGAGGTAAGCTTCGGCTGCAGCCTTGAGTTCAGCGGAAGCCTTATCTGAAGTGGTCATTTCGGTTACTTCTTCGATAAGTCT
>JAZORV010000316.1:0-2677 GCA_045656785.1 Acutalibacteraceae bacterium
CTTTTCTGCGCCCTGAGGATAATGGGTTCTCATCTTCATAACGCGAACCTTGTTCTCCTTATCCTCGCTATTTGAGGAGATTTCAAGGAGCTTGTCTATCGCCTTGGGTTTATTATCCTCCACCGCGATTATAACTCTATCGAATTTCATTATTTTTAAAAGCAGATAAATGCCCGAAATGATATCATCTGTGTTTTCCATACACTCGCGGTAGTCTGCTGTAATAAACGGTTCACATTCAGCTCCGTTTATAATGAGAGTGTCGAGGGGCTTATCGGGATTTTTCATCAGCTTTACGTGAGCCGGGAATCCTGCGCCTCCTAAACCCACGAGGCCCATATTTCTTACAGCCTCAACAAGCCCTTTTTCATCCTCAATCACGGGGGGCTTTATTTCGGGGTCGGGAGTCATGAGGCCATCAGATTCTATCTCTACTGCCATCATATTTATCCCTTGAGCCAATGCGACCTCTTTTACTGCCTTGACCTTTCCTGAAACGGAAGAATGGATTGGCGCGGAAATAAGCTTTTCGCTATCTCCTATCTTCGTTCCTACAAAAACCTCGTCCCCCACCTTTACTATCGGGCTGCAAGGTGCTCCTATATGCTGAAGCATAGGAATAACGACGGTTTTGGGCGCGGGCATTTTAACCGTTTCGCATTTGGCGGTTGCCTTATGATGCCCGGGTTCAACTCCGCCGCGCAGATATCCAAAAGGCTTCATGAGCTCTGATTTTATATCCATACTGACCTCCACACAAACTAATCATAAAAATATATAAATATTATAGCATAGGCCTCAAGCCTTTTTCAAGGATTGTTAGCAATTTAACTAAATATTACAAATTTGCTTGTGTTTTCAAAAGATATTGATAAATTTTTATCAAACTTTAGCTAAAAACACCTTAAAAACTCGAAAAAAAGAGTTTAAAATCAGCGAAAAATATTGTATAATATTGATAGATCCATTTGAAAGGAAAAATTTATGGAAAATAGATTTTTGAGAACCGAAGCTTTAATAGGCGAGGATTCTTTAAAAAAGCTCGAAAACGCCCACGTTGCGATTTTTGGAATCGGAGGCGTTGGGGGTTACGTTGCCGAAGCGCTCGCAAGAGCAGGAATCGGAGAAATAACAATAGTAGATAAGGACACGGTTGATGAAACTAATATCAACCGCCAGATAATTGCGCTTTCATCCACTATCGGCAGAGATAAGGTTGAGGTTATGAGGGAGCGAATGTTGGACATTAACCCAAGCCTGAAAATCAACGCTTATAAGACCTTTTATTTGCCCGACACCGCCGACCAATTTGTTTTGAATAAATATGATTATATTGCAGATGCGGTTGATACGGTTACTGCAAAATTAGAATTAATTTCGAGAGCTAAGGCGCAGAACGTTTCCATTATCAGCGCAATGGGAGCAGGCAACAAGCTATCCCCGGAAGGCTTTATAGTTTCGGATATTTATAAAACCACCGTTTGCCCCCTTTCGAGGATAATGAGAAAAGAGCTTAAAAAGAGGGGCATTGATTCATTAAAGGTTGTTTATTCGAAGGAAGAATCCGTTAACACGGGCGGAATCACCGCAAGCATGCCCTACGTCCCCCCTGTTATGGGATTAATAATGGCAGGAGAAATAATTAAGGATTTGATAAAATGATAAGATTTTCTTTGCCGACAGAGGTTTTGGAAATTATCAACAGAATAGAGTCAGCAGGATTTGAAGCCTGGTGTGTTGGAGGTTGCGTTCGCGATATGCTCAGAGGCGAAACACCCGATGATTTTGACATTGCATCAAATGCGCCGAGCGAAATAATTTTTGAACTTTTCGAAAAAGTTATTCCAACGGGGCTCAAGCACGGAACGGTTACTGTTGTTTTAAATCAGACGCCCTTTGAAATAACAAGATACAGAATCGATGGCGAATATACCGACAGCCGCCGACCGGATTCGGTTGAGTTTACGGAAAGCATCGAAAACGATCTTTCAAGAAGAGATTTTACGATAAACGCTATCGCCTACCACCCCGACAGAGGGATTTTTGACCCATTCAAAGGCGAAGAGGATATAAAAAGAGGAATTATAAGAACTGTTGGCAATCCTGACAAACGCTTTTCCGAAGATGCTTTAAGAATTTTCAGAGCTATTCGTTTTTCGGCAAAATTAGGCTTTGAAATTGAAGAAGCTACCCTCCAATCGGTTTTCAAAAATGCCGAAACGCTAAAGGTGGTCAGCGCTGAAAGAATTGCAACAGAGCTTTTGAAAACGCTTATTTCGGACGCTCCCTCCTCTCTTGAGGCTTTAATAAACGCCAACGGGATGGATTGCTTCGGAATAGGAAAATCGAGCTCTTTCAAAGCGCTTGATGAAATTCCAAAGGATGATATGCTGAGATTTGCATCCCTTTGTTTTTTAAGCCAAAGCGAGGCGCTGAACGTGGCAGATAAGCTCCGTTTCAGCAATATTCAAAAAAGAAGAACGGAAGAGTTTTTTGCAATCCTAAAAAATGAAGACCTCTCCCTTCCTTTTATAAAAGCTAACTGCAAAAATATCGGACTACAAAGCGCAAAGGAGGCCGCAAAGGCTTGGGGCATTCTTCATTCTAAAAAATGCGTAAGCTTAGAAAGAGAAATCGAAGAAGCTATCTACAATAATCACCCTTATCTTCCCGAGCA